>DWZA01000077.1 GCA_019118365.1 Candidatus Lachnoclostridium stercoravium
TTTTTTCTGATAATGGATTTCTCATGGCGTGATCAGCATCCTTTCATCCTGTTCCTCCTCGGCAATGATCGTGCCGTGGTCTTTGTATTTTTTCAAGATAAAATGTGTTGCCGTACTTAAAACAGACTCCATCGGGGCAAGCTTATCGGAAACGAACTGAGCCACCTGGCGCATGGTCTTTCCTTCGATCATTACGGTAAAATCATAGCCGCCGGACATCAGGTATACGGCTTCTACTTCATTGTACTGATAGATCCTCTCCGCAACCTTGTCAAAACCCATTCCTCTCTGAGGCGTTACTCTTACCTCGATCAGGGCGGTCACCTTTTCATCCCCTGTCTTATCCCAGTCGATCAGAGTATGATAACCACAGATGATCCTTTCTTTTTCCATTTCCGCTATTTCATTGGCCACAGCGACCTCGTCTTCGCCCAGAAGCGTAGCCAGATCCTTAATGTCGATCCGGCTGTTCTTTTCAATCACCGCAAGAATCTTTTCTCTCATAATTTTGCCTCCTCTATCTAACTACTTTATATGCAATCCCGGCATATCTTCCTGCCCAGGGAAATATCCGGGAATTACTTTCTCCAGTTCATCCGGCTGGGGCCGCTCCAGACAGCCCCGTCCTTCTTCCATAATGATCTCCATCTGCTTCCCCGCCTGTATCCTTCCGATCCGGACCGCCGGCATCCCTTCTTCTCCAAGGCGTTCTGCCAGCTGACTTCCGTTGTCCGACACAAGAAGGAAACATCCTTCGGAAAAAAGCCGGTAAGGGTTCAGGTTAAAATACTCGCAGATTTCTACCGTACTTTGCTTAACAGGAATCTGACGCAGCGTAAATTCGATCCCTACGTCATGGATCCCGGCCAGATTCCAGAGAGCCGTCAATATACCGCCTCTGCCTGCCGCTTCCCACTCGGTAACTCCGAACTGTTTCCACTGCTCCAGATTCCTGCTTATCTGTTCTATCTTAGGATTGTATATCTGCAGTCCGCAGATCTCTTCCACATAAGAGGGGCTGAAATATTTTTCCAGCTCCTCTCTGTATCCCTGTGCCAGGATCAGCGCTCCTGCAAGCCCGGCAAAACCGGCGACTGTAATATCCTGCCCCGGCTTTGCCAGGCCCATATTTTCTCTAATGATCTTTCTTCTCATCCTGCCGTCTCTCCACTGCTTTCATCAGGCTCCGGGACCCGGCGCCGGCGTTGTCTCTGGCTGCGGCGTTGGAGCCGCCTCCGGCTGCGGCGCTGGCGCAGTTTCAGGCTGCGGCGCCGGCGTTGTCTCTGGCTGCGGCGCCGGAGCTGTCTCCGGCTGCGGCATAGCCACGCCTGGTCCGCCTTCTACACCTTCTACTGGAGCTGCCGGCTGCGTCTCTGCCGGCTGTTCCGGCTGCGGCTCCACCGGCTGCGGCGGGGCCGCCGGCCCTACCCGATAGATCGCTTTCGACGCGTTATACGTATCTGTACTGAGAAGAGTTCTTTCTACTTCCTGGCCGTCTACTGTCACCACTTTCCAGAGCCTGGACCGCATTCCCGTATGGCTGGACTGTACCCGCACCCTGGCTCCCGGCGCAAGGCTTGGATCCACCTGCTCGATCGGAGCCCCCGGATCAGTACGGGACAGCGTCTCTGATACGTATTCCACCTTCCGGTTTTCCGGCCGCGTCTCTTTTCCGTAACAGGTAAAGGTCAGCTTCCGGCCTTCCGCATTCCCTTCTACATAAATCGGGGTGCTGTAATTATTGGTGATCTTGATATCTTTTACTGTTCCTGCGATCGCCGCATCCATGGACGGTTTTACATACGTTACGATCATGGAATGGTTCTGCCTCTGGGTGATCTCCAGTTCCGCCTGAAGCGCCATATTGTACAGAGTTGTAGCGATCTGGCATACGCCGCCGCCAATGCTGTCTACTACCTGGCCGCCCTGGTAAGCCGCTGCCGCCGCATAACCGTTTTCCCTGGTAAACGGCTGCATACATTCATACCCGGACAGCGTCTCTCCCGGCATGAGCACATGGCCGTTGATCTTCGCTGCGCCCACCTGGATGTTTTTTGCTCTGGAGCCGCTGCTGCTGCTGAAATCTGTGGTAAATGTTCCCAGCACATCCTGGATCGTCTCCAGATCCTCCGCTTTGATCCTTGGCTCGCTCTCTGTTATGGAAGCTTCTACATATACCGGCTCCGCCAGCCCCTGGCTGACCGCTTCGTTTAAAGCTGCCACAGTGGCTTCAATATCTACAGTGATCCCGTTTTCCTCCGGTGTGATCACAAATTCTCCATTTTCCCTGGTGATGACCGCGTCCTTTGCCTGGCCTCCCAGCTCTGAGCTGTTCGCATTGACAAATTCCTGCACCTTTGCGCTGTCTACAGCAGTCTCTAAAGGAATATCCGAACCACTGTCCTGGATATCCTTAAACGCCATATATCTCTTTAACAGATTCCCCTCTGTCATCCCGGCTGCCGCTTCGTCCACATCCGCTTCGTTGCTCCAGGAAAATCCCAGATCTGCCGCGGCTGTCTCCGCCGCCGTACCTCCGATCTGAAGAGTGATCTTCTGATCTTTCAATGAATCCACATAACTGCGGATCTTTTCTTTCGCCTCATCTTTCGTCAGCCCGCTGACATCCTGCCCTCCAACGGAAATACCCGCCGGGATCTCAGCCGCCCATACCGCTGTCGGCTGCCACAGCGCGATCGCCCAAGCAGCCGCCAGACTTCCCAACCACACACATTTTCTCATCATATACTCCTCATGTTTCCCCGTTTTACGGCCAGAATGACAATGCCATCGGCAGCACCATGGCTACTGCCAGCAGAATAACTACCGCCATAGCGATCGCTCTCCTGAAACCTGTTTTATTATTTTTTAAATTCATCATCGTTTATCACCTCTTTTTTTCACGCCGTTCTGAACGGTTACCGCTATTTTATGATATTTTAATTAATACCGCAAGTACTATTTTGCCTCAGTTTCTGCGGTCCGGACAGCATTCCCGCAAAAAACACTCCCCGCATTTGGGGTTCCTGGCCGTGCAGATCGTCCGCCCCAGGGTAATGATATGAATGTTCCACAGGATCCAGTGATCCTTTGGCAAAACTTCCATCAGTTCCTGTTCGATCTTTTCCGGTTCTTCCGACTCTGCCAGCCCCAGCTTCCTGGAGATCCGCTTTACATGGGTATCCACCACGATGCTCGGCTCATGGTAGATATTTCCCCGGATAACGTTCGCCGTTTTCCTGCCCACTCCTGCAAGAGCCGTCAGCTCCTCTAATGTCCTCGGCACCTGCCCTCCGTATTTTTCCACCAGAGTTTTGCAGCAGGAAATAATATTCTTCGCTTTCATATGGTAAAATCCGATGGAACGGATATCATTTTCCAGCTCTTTTAAGTCTGCCGCCGCAAATTTTTCCAGAGTATCGTATTTTTTAAACAGGTCTGCGGTGACGATATTCACCCTGGCGTCTGTGCACTGGGCGCTTAAGATCACTGCGATCAGAAGCTGCCAGGGCGTTTCGTGGTTCAGATAGCACCGGTACTCTGTCCCGTACTCCTGGTCCAAAAGCTCCAGGATCCTCTTTACCCGCCTATCTCTCTCTTCTTTTGTTTCTTTCTTATCCATTTTCTTCTCCCGCGTCAGAAAGCTCCTGCGCCTTTCCATTATAGTCTATAGGATCCCGCTCCTCATAATCAAAAAGGATCTTCCTGCCGTCTTCCATTCTTTCAATATGGACCATCCGCCTGTCTTTCTGCCTGTGACGGCGGAAATATCCGTCGTAAAGCGGTTTGATCTCTTCTTTCCAGGCCGTCTGGTCTGAGGCGAAATAAGGCCTGCTCTTTACATTTTCTCTTAAGTACAGGTCGTATATCAGAAGATCCCGGTATCGCCCCAGCTCCTTCTCTGGCTTTAAGCTCTCTATAAACTGATACAGGATCTCGTATCTTGCGATCCTGCTGTGTTTTGCCCCGTAAAGGTTTTTCTCCTCGTAATGATCCGCCAGGCTTTCAAACATGGCGAAGGGCGACGGAAATTCCTGCTCCAGCGCCTTTAACGTGTGGATGAACTGGCGGCTGTTATAGTATACTTCCACCATCTCTTCCACGCCCTTCAGCCGTATCACGTCCCCATATGACAGCCATCTGGTAGAAAGGACTTCGTAAGGAGGCTCTGACCGGTAAAGGAGGCCGTAGCTCTCTGCCATTTCCTCCATATAAGAGCCTTTCAGTACCTTTAAAAATCCCAGCTGCAGCTCGTCCGGCTCCATCGCGTATACCTGGCAGAAGGATCTTCCGAAGCTTTCGTAATCTTCAAAGGGAAGGCCTGCGATCAGGTCCAAATGCTGATGGACGCGGCGGCTTTTCTTTATCCGGCCCACAGCCTTTTTAAGCTTATCCAGGTCTGTCCTGCGCCGTATCTCCCGGATCGTATCCGGATTGGCGGTCTGCACCCCGATCTCCAGCTGGATAAGCCCCGGCCGCAGCGTTTCCAGCAGTTCCAACTCTTCCTCATCCAGCAGATCCGCTGATATCTCAAAATGGAAATTTGTGATCCCGTTGTCATGATCCCTGATATGCTTCCAGACCGCCATAGCATGGTCCTTCCTGCAGTTAAACGTCCGGTCCACAAACTTTACCTGGGGAACTTTGTGATCCAGGAAAAAATCCAGTTCTTTTTTTACCAGTTCGATGCTCCGAAAGCGCACCTTTTTCTCAATAGAAGACAGGCAGTAACTGCAGGAAAAAGGGCAGCCGCGGCTGCTCTCGTAGTAAATGATCCTGTTTTCAAACCCGGCCAGATCGCCGTAAGCAAAGGGAATATCGTCCATATCCAGGAAAGGAGCGGGATCGTTTTCGGCAGCTTGTTCTTTTCCGCCTTCTTTCATAAGCCGGACGGCTGTTCCTGAAAAAGCGGAGGCTTTTTTACTGATCTCCTCTTCGGACGCCGGTCTTCCCTCCGCCCCTTCTATCTTCTGATATTCTTCCAGCAGCCTGGCAAAGGTTTCTTCTCCCTCTCCGATCATTACCCCTGTCACTTCTCTGTGATCTTCCAGGATCCTTCTGGCGCAGTAGGAGACTTCCGGCCCTCCCAGCCAGATATGGGTCCGTGGAAGGACCTTCTTCATATCCTTTACCAGCTCCATCACATAAGAAATATTCCAGATATAGCAGGAAAATCCCACTGCATCCGGTTTTCTTTTATAGATGTCTTCCAGGATATGCTCCATCTGGTGATTGATCGTATATTCCCCGATCTCCACCTGGACTTTCCGCGCCCTTGGAGCGGCGTACTGCTTCAGGCTGTAGACTCCCAGGTTGGAATGGATATATTTTGCGTTAATGGCTGCCAGTAAAAATTTCATTTTCTATACTTCCAGTTCTATCTTTCTTCCTGTGGGCTGATACTGATAATATCTTACGCCGGCGGCGTTGAGCATACGCTTGGACGCCCGTACCCCCGGAGTATCCGCATACTTGTCCTCCTTATAGACAAGGGTCTTGATCCCGGACTGGATGATCGCCTTCGCGCATTCATTGCAGGGGAAAAGCGTCACATACAGCTTGCTTCCTTCCAGGCTTCCGCCCCGGTAGTTTAAGATCGCGTTCAGTTCGCTGTGGGTAGTATAAAAATACTTCGCGTTATACGGATCGTCCTTTTCATGCTCTTTTCCCCATGGAAACTCGTCGTCGGAGCAGCCTTTGGGAAATCCATTATAGCCAATGGAAAGAATCTTATTATCCTGGCTGACGATACATGATCCCACCTGAGTATTGGGATCCTTGGATCTCTTTGCCGCCAGCATGGACACTCCCATAAAATATTCATCCCATGTGATATAATCCTGTCTTTTCTCTGTCATTTGTCCTTCTCCTTTTTTCTGTAATAGTTCAGGACTGCGGGAAAACAGGCATTAAGCCTGCTTATAAGCCTGCTTTTGCCCCTGTTTTCACATCGAACGGACGTCCGATGCTTCTTGCCCGGCCCCAGGCCGGGAAAGAAGATGTGCCGTCCTGAGCAGTTCTTTTTTTAGATCTTTACGATCTTGTGTCCTGCGGCCTTTGTAAGACGGTTCATGATCGCCTGTCCCAGCTGCGTTCTGGAAAATCCCTCTGATACGATATAGTCTACCCCCAAATCGTCAAATTCCCTCAGTACGCGGTAGAGATTGTGCGCGATCGTCTCTTCTTTTGCACGGATCCCCATGCTGCGGACCGCGTAAAACAGTCCGTCGTCCTCTACATATTCGCTCCGTGTCTCATCCGTACAGATCACGCCTACTTTCAGGCCCTTTCCCGCCGCTTCTTCAGCCAGCTTATCCACTTCTAAGGCCAGCAGATAATCTTCCGGACGGATAGACGGGCATTTTGCCTGATCGGCGATCCTTTGTTCCACTTCTTTTACAAAAGCTCCTTCTTTGTCTTCCAGTTTCTCTCTTGTTTCATCGGAAAGTTCCACCAGGACCATGTCTGCTTTCGGCGCGTAATGGCGGTACTTCATCCCCGGCGCCTTTGGATGCATATCCGGCCTCATAGGGCCTGTGATCGCCGGGTCGATCTTCACTTCTCCCAGCAGATCTTTAAGCATCTCCATGGTGATCGCCCCTGGCCTGAGTACTACTGGGACGTCCTCCGTCACATCCACGATCGTCGATTCCACCCCGATCCCGACCGGGCCTCCGTCCAGGATCATCTCGATCCTTCCATTCATATCCTCCCACACGTGATCCGCAGTGGTAGGGCTTGGCCTGCCGGACAGATTGGCGCTGGGCGCCGCTACTGGAACGCCCGCCAGAGCGATCATCCGGTTAGCGATCCTGTCGCTTGGCATACGGATCGCTACTGTGTCCAGGCCGCCTGTGGTCCCGTAAGGCACGATCCCGCTTTTCCAGAAAATGATCGTCAACGGCCCCGGCCAATATGCCTCCATCAGTTTTCTTCCCGCTTCCGGGATCTCCTTTACAAGAGGCTTCACCTGGTCGATCGATGCGATATGAGCGATCAGCGGGTTGTCCGACGGCCTGCCTTTTGCAGCATAGATCTTCTTTGCCGCCTCTTCATCCAGGGCATTTGCTCCCAGTCCGTATACCGTCTCTGTAGGGAAAGCCACAAGGCCTCCTTCCCTGAGGATGCGGGCCGCTTCCAAAAGGTCTTCATCCCTGATATCATTTTTATCTATAAGGATACGTTTCGTTTCCATCATAATCCCCTCTTAAACGTCTGAACTTTAACTCCCATCATAACACAACGGCCCGCGGCGCGCAAGAATTGCTTGCATTCTAAAAGGGATTCTGCTAAGATAAGGAACATATTGTAAACAGCAGTTGTATTTTTTAGATCAGGAGGCAAATCCATATGTCACTTATCATCCCAAAAGACTACGATCCGAAGCTGACTGTCCGTCAGACTCAGGAAGCCATCAAATATATCCGCGACACGTTTCAGAAAGAATTCGGCAAGGAGATGAACCTGGAACGTATCTCCGCTCCTCTTTTTGTCACACAGAGTTCCGGATTAAACGATGACTTAAACGGCGTGGAGCGCCCGGTTTCTTTTGATATGGCCGGGATCCCAGGCGAGACGATCCAGGTTGTGCATTCTCTGGCCAAGTGGAAACGTATGGCGCTGCATCAGTACGGCTTTCAGCCTGGCGAGGGCCTTTATACCAACATGAACGCTATCCGCCGGGACGAAGAGCTTGATAATCTCCATTCCTGCTACGTGGATCAGTGGGACTGGGAAAAGGTCATCACAAAGGAAGAGCGCACAATAGAGACTCTGGAATCCACTGTGCGCGTTATTTTCAAGATCATCAAACATATGCAGCATGAGGTATGGTATAAATACCCGGAAGCAGTAAAACACCTTCCAAAGGACATTACTTTCATTACTACTCAGGAACTGGAAGACCGTTATCCTGATAAGACTCCAAAGGAGCGGGAGAATCTGATCACCCAGGAATACGGCTGCGTCTTCCTGATGAAGATCGGCGATAAGCTGGCAAGCGGCAAGCCTCACGACGGCCGCGCCCCGGACTATGACGACTGGGCTTTAAACGGCGACATCCTGTTCTGGTTTGAGAACTTAAACTGCGCTCTGGAGATCTCCAGCATGGGCATCCGCGTTGACGAGGTTTCCCTTCACCAACAGCTGGAAAAGGCAGGCTGCCTGGAAAGAGAGCGTTTCCCATATCACCAGATGATCTTAAACGGAGAGCTTCCATATACGATCGGCGGCGGTATCGGCCAGTCCCGTCTGTGCATGCTCCTGTTAGACCGCGCCCATATCGGCGAGGTACAGGCAAGCCTGTGGCCGGATGGCATGAGACAGGAATGCGAAAAACACAACATCATTCTTTTATAATGGGAAATAACAGTTCAGGACGGCGTGAACAGTTACAACGGAAATAAAATAGCGCTGCAGGAAGCGAACAAAAAAGGCCATTCTGGAGTAAACACGGCAATCAAAGCCGCTTTGCTTCAGAATGGTCTTTTTAGCGATATTCATCTCTGCACTCTTCCGGATCCGTCTCCCTGGGCCAGGCTCTCTACTTCCTCTCTGGTAACGAAGTTGAAGTCGCCTGGGATCGTATGCTTCAGAGCGGACGCCGCGGAGGCAAATTCCAGCGCTTCTTTCATATCTTTCCCGTCCAGAAGGCCGCAGATAAAGCCGGCAGCAAAGGAATCGCCGCCTCCGATCCGGTCTACGATCGGAGCAATAGAATACGTTCTGGAATGATAAAACTCTCCTGTCTTTCCGTCCATTACACAGGCGGACCAGTCATTGTGAGAAGCGGAATACGACTGTCTCAAAGAACTTACCACATAGCGGAAGCCGAACTGATCCGCCATCTGACGGAAGATCTTTTTGTAGCCTTCCAGATCCAGCCCGCCGCTTCTTACGTCGGATTCCGGGATCTTAAATCCCAGGACTTTATCCCCGTCTTCTTCATTTCCAATGCAGATATCCACATATTTCATCAGTTTCGTCATAACTGATCTGGCTTTTTCCGGAGTCCACAGCTTTTTCCGGTAATTTAAGTCTACGGAAACCGTTACCCCCGCCGCCTTCGCAGCTTTCAAAGCCTCTTCTGTCAGCCAGGCCGCGCTGTCGGATAAGGCCGGCGTGATCCCTGTAAAATGAAACCAGTCCGCATCCTGGAAGATCTCTGCAAAATCAAATTCCTCCGGTCTGGCTGTAGAGATCGAGCTTCCCGCCCGGTCGTATACCACGTTGCTGGGACGCATAGCAGAACCGGATTCCAGGAAATAGATCCCTAGCCTTTCGCCGCTGCGAACGATATGTTCCGTCCCCACTCCGTACTTTCTCAAAGCCGCCACAGCGCATTCGCCGATAGGATTTGCCGGCACTGCCGTGACAAATTCCGCTTTATGGCCAAAATTCGCCAGGGAGACCGCCGCGTTAGCTTCCCCGCCTCCATAGCAGACGTCAAATCCGTCCGCCTGGATAAAACGTTCATGGCCAGGCGTAGACAGCCTCAGCATGATCTCCCCCATTGTGATCACTTTTTTGCCCATTATCCTATCCCCGCACTCTCTTTACGATCTCTACCGCTTCGCGCACCATCTCTTCGATCTTGCCGAACTGCCCGCCGTCGATCAGATCCGCCTTCACCATCCAGCTTCCGCCGCAGGCTCCTACCTTGGAAAGCGCCAGATATTTTTCCAGATTCTTTCCATTGATCCCTCCGGTAGGCATAAATTTCATGGTCGTAAATGGTCCTGCGAGAGCTTTGATCATGTCGGGTCCTCCCGTCTGCTCTGCAGGGAAAAATTTTACGTATTTCAATCCGCGCTTTACAGCCTGTCCGACTTCCGACGGCGTCATACAGCCTGGCAGGACAGGGATATCCCTGGCGATACAGTAGTCTACGATTTCCGGGTCAAAGCCCGGACATACGATAAATTTTGCTCCGGCGTTCACAGCTCTGTCTACCTGCTCTGTCGTCAGCACAGTTCCCGCGCCCACGGTCATCTCCGGCATTGCCTCGCTGATGATCCGGATGGATTCTTCCGCCGCTTCGGTCCGGAATGTGACCTCTGCGCAGGGAAGCCCGCCTCTCATAAGAGCCTCCGCCAGAGGCCTTGCATCTTCCGGCCGGTGGAGCACGATGACTGGTACGATCCCATATTTGCTTAATCCTTCAAAAAAATTATCCATAGCTTTCTCCTTTTCGTTAAAATACGTAACAGTCCAGGACGGCACATCTTCTTGCCCGGCCGAGGCCGGACAAGAAGCATCGGGATGTCCATCCGATGTGAAAACAGGGGCAAAAGCATGCTTATAAGCAAGCTTAATGCCTGTTTTTGCCCCTGTTTTCACGCCGTCCTGAACTATGACTAAAATACCATTCCCAAGATCGCCGTATAGAACGGGATAACGATCATGCTGGCCACTGTCGTCACTGCGATCATCACTGTGCAGAATTCATAATCCGCCCCGGTTTCTTTTGCCAAAATGCCGAACTGAGTCATAGCAGGCATGATGATCAATATCAGATATACCTGCTTCGCCATGTTGTCAAGGGGCAGAACCATCATGACTGCCAGCATGATAAGCGGCGATATGATAAATCGGTTCAAAAGAAGCACTGCGATATCCGCAGACATTTTAATCTCTTTATAGTTGATATTCCGCAGGATGCTTCCGATCACCAGCATGGCGACCGGCGTCGCCGTATCTCCGATCTGCGCGATCGGATTGTAGATCCATGCCGGAAGCTCCACATCCAGCAGCACAAGGATGATCCCCACTGTAAATCCCTTGATCGGAGGGGAGATCATCTTTTTTACATTTTCTACTGTGAAGATCCTCGTGTTCGGATCGTGATCCCGCCGTAAGAACCAGGCCCCTGCCGTCCAGAACAGCACCGTATTTCCAATATAATAGCTCATAGCCGTAGGAAGAGCTTCCTCGCCCAGGATCGCCGTTACAATAGGAAACCCGATAAAAACCGTATTGGAAAACCCTATCACATTGATAAACGCTCCCCTTCTGTTGGGCTTCACCTTCAGAGCCTTTGACAATATCACGCCTATAATGAGGAAAAACGTAATGATCGCAAAGGGAATGGGGAAATATTTCAGCAGGTATAATAACTGTTCCCTCGTCCCGCACGTTTCATAAACATTCTCCACCATCATCAGGGGAATGCCTACCTGCATGCAGAGTTTTGAGAGAAAATCCTCCCCTTTTTTTCCAAACCATGGCCGCTTTGTCATAACAAAGCCTACCGCCATCATAAGGATCAGGGACATAACGCTTTGTATTGAATCCCAGAACATCCTTTATCCTCCAAACTGTTAAGAAAATATTAACAATTTGTATTGTATCATTGAAAAACTTATAAGTCCAGATATGTTTTGCTGTTGAGGTATTCCAAGATCCCCATGTGTATGGTCCATGCCAGACGGTTCTGGTAATCTTCTGACTTCAGCTTCTCCGCTTCCTCCCAATTAGATAAAAATCCGCATTCCACAATGATAATAGGTTCCTTTACATGAAGCAGGAGATAGTAGCTGTCGTTGGCCTTTGCCGCGCGGGTATTTTTTTCACCGAGCACATAATCAAAACGTTTCTGGACGATCTGCGCCAGTTTTTTCCCTTTTTGTGACTTTCCATAATAGAAAACCTGGCCGCCGGATACATCCTCCTGGTGGTAACTGTTCTGGTGAATGCTCACCACCAGATCCGGCTCGGCCTTTTCAATAGCCTTGACCCGGTTCTTCATATCGGAAGACTTTTTTCTGCTGTCGCTTTCTTTATAAAGACCCCGGTCGTCCTCTCTGGTAAGGACCGCCTCTACATCCGCGTTTTCCAGATATACCTTCAGTTTTTTTGCGATCTTAAGGTTGATATCCTTTTCCAGGCTTTTATTGACTCCTACTTTTCCCGGATCGTTGCCCCCGTGTCCCGCATCGATGACTACTACCGGCTTCTTTTCTTCCTTTTCCGCCCCTGCAGTCGCCTGAGAACTCATGATCCCGGCTTCCCTGGAAACGAAAAAGACAATAAGCAATAATAAAATCCCCATCAAGGGCTCTTCCCACGCTTTTTTCAACAGAACCATCCAGGCTGTCAAACATTTACTTCAATATATCCTTCTTATTGTCCAAAAAGAACTGTTTCTCCCTCTCTCACGGATAGATGGTTGTAATCCCTGACCGCGTCGTCCAGGATCGAAAGAATATATTCATTCAGCACAGTACCGTAAGCCTTTTCCTGCCACAGCGTAAACGCCGGGTCTTTTAGGGCTTCGTCACGGATATCTACCGCTCTCCCCTGGTAATAATAATCGTTCAGTTTCGCGTAAAAGACGCACATCTGCGCTCTTTCTTCGGAAGTTATCTCCGGGATCTTCTGAAGGACTTTTGCCGCCTGGTTGCGGAAGACCTTTCTTAAAAAAGGCTCGCCATAGGCGTCAAATTCCAGAAGATCCATTTTGGAGCTGCCATGTTCTCTGGCCCACCGCTCCACGTTTACCTGTCTTGTAGTATAGTCATAATTTTCATTATCCTGGTAAGTAAGGATACCGTAATGGCATTTTGGCGTGGTCAGGGATCCTGTAACGATCTCCCGGATCGGATATGTTCCCTCTTCCTCCATCATATGCTGTACGTGGAGATGGCCGCTTAAAAACAGGGAGATCTCCCATCCCTCCAGCTTTTCGATCAGCTGGCTGCTGTGTTCGATGGTGCAGTCCTGAACGTAGATCTCGCTTTCATCCAGAAGATTGTGATGGGCTACCGGGATCACAAACATATCGCTGTTCCAGGCATCCTCCAGCTGTGTTTCGATCCAGTCATAAGTATCAGGCATGATCGCCCCGCCTACTTTCGCATAGCCTTCGTGATACTGGCAGGTATCCAGCATCAGCAGACGTATATCATCGTTCAGCTGATACGTATAGCTTAAAGTCCCCTCATCCCTGCTTAAGGCCTCGTCATAGCCGTAGTCCCTGTAGATCCAGGCAAATTCCTCCGGGGACGTGTATTCTACCGGATAAGTAGAATCCCCCTGAAAGCCCTTGGCGTTGGTATTGTTAATGTCATGATTTCCCGGAATCACCAGAACCGGGATCCCTGCATCCTCCACCTGCCGCAGCTTCTCAGCCAGAGCTTCGTGACTCCTTTTTTCACCGTTGGAGCTCAGATCGCCGGACAGGATCAGAGCTTCCGGCTGTTCCTCGATCACCTCTGTGAGAAATTCGTCTGTGATCTGATCCATATAGGTAACAAGCCTTCCGTCCCCGTAATCCACCATTCTCTGGAAAGCCTCGCCGTAATCAGTATACTCCTCTGCCAGGTAGTGGACGTCTGTCCCAATAATGATCTTGACTCCATCGATCGGGCTGACGCTTTCTCCATCGTCCTCACGGCCATCTTCTTCTGATACCTGGGAAGACGCTTCCGAGGACTGCTCTGCCTTCTCTTCTGCCTCTGAATAAGTGGCCGTTTTCTCTCCCTCTGTTTTCTGATGCACCTGTACCGGCGTGCTCTCTACGGCGTTCTGCATGTCCGTCTGCGGCGTACTTACTCTGCAGCCCTGCAGATGGAAAGCAGCAGCCGAAAGGATAACGGCAGCCGTTATCCTAACAACAAACCTTCTTTTCATTGATCGATCACATCCCATATATACTCAGGATCCAGCCCCAGTTTCCAGCAGGCGATCCCTGCCAGCTGATACTTATCACAAAGGGACGCTTTCAGCTCAAGAGAACGTTCCTCCTCCATCCAGACATACCAGCTGTTTCCGTCCTCGTCTGTCATACTGCCATAATACTGGCCAAGCTCGTCGTCCCACTCCAGGGACACGTTATTTTCCTCTATCCAGTTCTTCGCAGCAGTGATCCCTTTCGCAGAGGATGTAGTCTCGCCGTCTGAAACTTTCCAGATCCTGGTATAAAATGGCACTGCGTTAATAACTTTTTCCTTTGGTACAAGCGCCAGGGTATCTTTTATGCCGTTTTCCACGAATGGAAGAGAGGCTACAGACCCCATCTCGCCGCCGGCATGATGTTCGTCATAGCCCATAATGATCACATAGTCTGCAACGATCCCCTGTTCCTTCCGGTTGTAAAACTCCGTGTAGATCGACGGCACATAATTATCCACAGACAGGATGATGCCTTCCTTCCTGCAGGAAATGGACAATTCCCGGATAAACTGGATGTAATGAGGAGCCGCGCTTTCTTTCAGACTCTCAAAATCAAGATTAAGGCCGTCGATATCATATTCCTTTATCTCATCGATCAAAGACTGGATCAGTTTTTTTCTGGTGGAAGTTGTCGCCAGAAGTATCTCCGACTGCACATCCCCGCTGAAATTATCTAAAAGCGCCCACACCTGTATCCCTCTGCTGTGAGCTTCTTCCACATAATCATGGCTGGCCAGGGAAGAAAAATTCCCTTCATTATCTGTCAGTGAAAACCAGGTAGGCGATACTACATTAATACCTTTCGTGTTGTCTAACAGCTCTGCCAGGTTTTTATTCGCAGCCTGCGCAGTTACCTGATGCCAGGCCAGGCATACCGGCTCGCCCAGGGACTGGCTCTCATAGACCGGCGCCTCAAAACTGCTTGCCGGCTGTACTTCTTCTGCTTTTGTAAGCTTCCTGGTCTGGATATATCCCAGGTAGCCCGTATCCGTCTGCACGTAGGACCATTTGTCCTCCTGTGCGAGGATCTTTACTCCGCAGCCTTTTTCCACATCCGCCACAACCGGCTCCTTCACCCACGCGCCTGTGCGAATCTGACCGGCCCGCTTCACCGAAGCCGTCTGCTCTGCTTCCCATGTATTCCACAGAAAGACACGTTTTAAATCCTCATCATTATACACCTCTGACCGGATATCTGTATAGTTGGAGATCAGTCCCAAAGACAAGTATACGTCGTCTTCCATCTCGTATAACAGCTTCCCGCCGTTTCCTTCCGTATCCGCGTCCGCGTATACGATCGTATCCGGCAGGGCGTAGACCAGCCGCTTTTCATTATGATCCCAGTAAAAGCGGTCGTTGATATAGTCGTTGACCCACGTTACCGGCAGATAAAACTGCCCGTCTATATAAAGCCCCGTATCATCCTGCAGCTCTTCATTTAAAATGATCGCCGTATCGTCTCCGGATACGCCGAACAGTTCGTTTACATCCGCTCTCTCTTTGGACGGGGAATATTTCTGATATAAGATCACTCCGCCTGCGGCAGCTGCCCCTATAACGATCACCAGGCATATCCCCAAAAGGGTATGCAGTAATTTCTTCATTGCTTTTTATCCTTTCCTGTCACTTATCCACGGCTGGCTCTCTGTTTTCGGCCATGCCTGGGCAGTAACATTATATCATATTCCCTATCCCGTGTATTCTTAATTTTTGTTTACTTTTGCAGAAGTGCTTCCCGGCGCGGCAATGAGAACCGGCAAATTTTGTACAGAAAAAGCCGGCATGTTACTGCCGGCCGAGATCTGTCGTCATCGAGTGGGTACATTTGGAGCTGCGCTGCGCTGAGGCTGGGGTTGTGTCTGTTCCCGCACAGACGGACGCCTGGAATGAACGGTCTCCTGCTCGCTTAATGTCTGGAAATTGGTCCTCCTGCGGGATTCGCCGCCTTGCAGCCGGAGACGCTGTTTTTCCATATCTTCTACTTTCTGAAGATACTCCTGGTCCGATGCATCCCATACTTCCTCCATACCAACCCGCGGCGTGCCCTGGCGGGTATTTTCCATAACCCGCTTAAGATCTTCGGAAGTATTCAGCGGAACGTCATAGCGTTTTGCATATATGTCATAAGCTTCCCGCCGCACATACGCATTTTCGTAAAACGGCTGGCTGTATTGAGAACTCAGCTGCTGAGGCATAGTACTTAAACCCACCTGCTTCGTGCAGACATTGTTAAAAGTAGTCATACCAAAGGATATCTCCTCCTTGCCTTGAAACAGCGATCCTTCGATAGTAGAATTATGCAGTTCTTTGTAGCTGCCGAAATTTTGGATAGAGTTTGCCCGTGTGATTCCATCTAAAGCAATCAGCGAATAATCTACGCTATCTAGAGCCTTGCGGGTATTCGCATCAAAATCTCCCGGCGTAAGGCCTCCCTCTGGAAGTTTTGAAGAAGCAAATGCCATGATCGCTTTTTCTTCCGGAGATAAAAACCGTTCATTTGCAAGCGCTGCGGCCCGCTCCTGGATCAGCTCTCCATATGCCGTACGCAAAGGAAGCCTTGTGTTAGCAGACATGCTATTTCGAACCATCTGCACGATCCCCTGTCCATAAGAGGTCAGCAGCTGATTGCGGAATCCGACTGTGCGGATCGATTCGGGGTCGCTGTAATCAACCGGCTGAATCGTTTCCTTGCTGTAAGCGCTGACAGCCATCAATATATAGGGGGCTACTTTATCCTTGAATTCTTTCGTCAATGCCTGGATATAGCTCTGTCTCTGCTCTTCTGTCAGCTCCTCATCCGGAGTATTCGGCACGCCCTCCTGCAGCCCTTCTGGAATATGATCCGGAACTTCCTTCTTCTCTGTAACAGTTTTCATGGCCTTCCCGATCTGTTCAAAATCCTGGTAAACCGTACTGAACAGATTTCCATAATATTCCTTTTCTCGATCTGAAAGACGCAGTGCTTCGTCAAAGCTCCTTCCCAGATCCGCCATCGCCAGTCCCAGCGCAAACCCTGACAGAACATTTCCTCTTCCGATATTTGTAAAACCAGCTCCGGCTCGAAAGACAGTCAAGAGAGAGTCGCAATCCTGGCCAAAGCACTGCATGGATATCTCGTCGCAGAACTTGTTGATCGCCCCCCTGGAATTCAGCACTGCCGACTGCAAGGTTCTTTTTTCTGCCCGCTCCTCTAAAACGTCCTGGTAGGAAGGGATCGTCTGCTGATCCTCTATATGGCGTACAGTCTTTTCATAATCTGTCACTTCCTTTCTCCAGGAAGGCACGATCCCTTTAAACCACCTTTTATACCAGGCAGGACGCCTTGGCGCGGTAACCGGAGTCATGTCGGTTCCCGGTTTGATGGCCTGGCACGAACCATCCGGAGCCTGACAGTAGGGTACTTTAATGGCAGACGGATTTTCCATGGCTGGCGCGATCCTGTCCATCGCTTCCCGGATCCGCACAGTATAATTCTCCAGACTGACAGGATTCTCTTCATCAAATAAAGGCTTCCCATTGACCCGCAGAGACTCCAACGCCTGCTTGATCGGGCTGTTCTGAAAATCAGCTGCTGTCTGGGGCTGCATGGAATTGGAGATCTCCATCATCTCCAAAAACATTTCCCTTGCGCGGGCCTCCTTCTGATCGTCCGCCAGCAAGTTGTATTCACGATATTCTTCAATTGATAAATCTCTCATAGGCTCCTCCATTTTCTGTAAACTGTCCTTTGCTTTTCCTCATCATACCAGTTCTGGAAGATTCCATGCAAGACTTTGGCAAAACTCGGCCTATTTAGGCAAAAGTCGAGATCGGCATTCTTTATTCTATGTGATACTCCTGATACAGTTTTTGACGGTATACCTTATCTTCGCTGGCTTTCAGCACATCATCCATACGACTGTCCTTTACCAGTTTTTTAATCAAAAGAGATAGTCTAAGTTCCCCTTCTTCTCTTCCCTTTTCAATATTTTCCTGATCTCTCATCATCAGCATCATATATTCCCGCCTCCATTCCCTGTTTTTCTTTCCGTTCCGTACTGCGTTTTCTACTTTTTTTATAAACGGATCATCCGACTCTCTTCCTGCCACATAATCCAGAAACGCTTTTAATTCAGACCCCACGTCGTCTTTTTGGCCGTCCGCATTTAAAAATATTTTTTCCGTACCATCTCCGAGGATAAGTTTTAAATCTTCCTGGCATATATTTTTAAATGTATAAATATGTCTGTTTTTTCCAAAAATGTCTGTCAGACAGATAAAAATAATATAACACCGGCTTAGTCTCCTATAGGATTGGCCTCGGTTCAGCAGCTGAAGATCTAACATTGATTGATAATATCTGCTTCTTTTTGGGAGTTCTTTTGTATCCACTGCCTGCATTTCGATATTATAAACCGTCTCTTTATTGTCCCGCACATATACATCCAGCCGAACGCTGCGGGCATCTATATCTTCTCTGATCTCCTTCTGCAATTCTGGATATTCGATACGTTCGATGTTAAGCTGAGGCAGGATCCTCCGCAATACTTCCCTGCAGATCTCCGGATCCTGCATGATCTTTCCAAAAAGGAAATCGTTTGATAAGCCCAGCTCGTCCCAATTATCCATGATCTTATCCTGCATAATCACATTCCTTTATTCTATTATAGCGGATCCATATCCGCATTACAACAGGCAGCCTGGAACATCCTATTTGTGTCAGACCGAATATGATATCCTTTTTCAGGCTGCCTGTGCATTGTCTCTGACGCCGCGCAGGCGGCGTGCTGATTACTTATAGTAAACCTTATTAAAACGGATCTCTTTCAGGCGTCCGGTATCCGCCCCCACATAGTCTCCCATGTAAAAGCTTCCGTCTTCCTGGATCTCGAAGATCCGTTCCATATCCTCTGCTTTTGCCGGCTCATCGTCGATATACAGCGGGATTCCTTTTTCCTCGTATTTTTTCAGGCCTTCCAGATAGGCCTTTCTGTCTCTTTTTTCCAATTGTTTCTTTTTGCTTTTCATACCTCTCCTCCTGGGAATGAGCTGTTCCACAGAGGTATCTGCCGTGACACAAATAACACCTTATATCCGCTCAATCCCCAAATACTTTCCGGAAGAAAGGGAGAATATCGGAAGTGACGGTAAAAGCATCGCTGTTATAAGGAATCTCCAGAACTGGAAAACGCAACTTTTTTCCTGCTTCTTTTTTCATCTGCCAGCTTCCGAAAACGGACGCATAGATCCAGCGTTTTTCCCAGCTGTCTTTCCTTCCCAGGATCTGCAGGAATTCTTCCTCCTGCCATTCTGTAAAAGAACCTACCAGTATCCTTTTTCCACAAAGAGCAAAATCCTGCCGTCTGCTTTCTTCATAGATCCCAAAATCCACGATCACGTACTGGATCCCGGCTTCCAGACAGTCTGCCAGCTGTTTTTGTCCGGCATTTTTATAATACAGCACTTCCAGAACAGAAAAGCTTTCCTTTTCTCCGGAAGAACCCCTGCATACCCGTTCGATCCGTTCGAAGTCTCCGTGTCCGTTCCACTCCAGCGCCGCTGTTTTCTTTCTCTTATAGCCAGACAGATAATTCGCTGCCATCACGCACAGGTGGGTCGTACCGACGCCCCTGCGGATCCCTGCGATCCCTA
This sequence comes from Candidatus Lachnoclostridium stercoravium, assembly GCA_019118365.1. GTDB lineage: Bacteria > Bacillota > Clostridia > Lachnospirales > Lachnospiraceae > Lachnoclostridium_A > Lachnoclostridium_A stercoravium. The sequence continues at coordinate 19,303 of DWZA01000077.1, forward strand.
CGACCTGACAGATATTCCCTTCATAATGCTTTTTGCCTTTTTGAAACATCTCCAAAAGACCCATTCTCTGTCCTTTTTCTCCCATCCTTTCCATATTCTGTTCATTAAACTTGCGTAAAAATCCATTCCTTCCGGGGAAAGGTCAAATGGGCTTTCAAAATACGGCGCTTTCATATACACAGTTCCTTTTCTCTGCCTGTCTCTTCCGATCCGGACCCCTGGAGCCGCCATGTTGCATATAACAAATGCACTGCCGCTGTCATCCGGGATATTTACATCCCAGGGCTTGCCGCCGTTTACCATGATCTGAACATCTGCCAGAGAAGAAGTCATCTCCTGCCATTTCGTGCCATAGTCGAAGACTCGCGTCATACCTCCCGGTTCTTTCAGCCTCACAGCAGGACCGTACAGGGGCTTCATCAAAAGTCCAGAGATCCTGCAGATCCCAAAGCTGTCAAAAGCGGCATTTTCGTATTCCGCCATAAGCCGGACCGCGTTTGAACCGTTCTTTTCTTCATATAAACAGGGAAAACCTTGAATTTTCAGATATGCAGAAAGACCTATTGCCAGATGAGTAGTTCCCACTCCAGATTTGTTTCCCGCAAAAGCAATGGTAAGAGATGATATGTGGTCTTTGCGATCTCCATCCTTTCGGATCTTTTCCAGTTCTTCGCAGAGGACAGTTACGGAAGGATACCGTTTTTCCTTTTCTGTTTCCAGACATCTGCCTATGATCTTTTCCAGACTGACAGGGTTCCATCCCGCCTTTGTCCCTCCTTTCCCGGCCGCGCGTCCTGTAAGCAGGAAATGCATGATCTGGCCAATAGCGTAGATATCCGTCCTCTCGTCCAGTTCGTCCTCCGTATACTGCTCCGGCGCGGCATATCCCACAGTTCCATAGCGTTTTTTAAGATTTCCGGCGTCTCTTAAAAATATTGCCTGGCCGAAGTCGATCAATTTCACAGTATCGTGGCACAACAAAAGATTCTTAGGCTGCAGATCTAAATATAAAATGGGGTTCGGTTCTGCTGAATGCAGATAATAAACCAGACGGCAAATCTGAATTCCAATGGAAACCGTCATTGCCTTTGACAGGGTCCCCTCCTTCTCTGCAAGTTCCTGCAGGGAAAGGCCCTCTAGATATTCTTCGATAAGATAAAAATAATCCTCATCTTCCTCCAGATCATAAATAACAGGGATCCCAGGAGCTTTAAGACCTTTTAAGATCGTAGCTTCCTTATGGAAGTCCGTATGGTCAACGGAAGTTCTGGGGATCTTCTTGATCGCCCGGTATTCTTCCAGGCCAATGTGCCGGGCAAGATAAACCTCGCACGTGCGCCCCGTCCCTATCACCTGAAGCAGCTGATATTTTCCAAAGAGAATGGCGTCCGCGAATGTGCACCTCCTTTTTTCCAATATCATCTCTCAGGCATTATTCTAATACAGTTCTTTCTCATTTACAATTCCTGTTTGAGCAAATTTCCTAAAAATTTTCTAAAGATAGAATTAAAAAAGGTGCAGCATCTTCTCTGCATCTTTGTACAGGCAAACATGGCGATCGGAGCAGCAAAAGCTGTACGGATCGCCATGTTTCCAACCAGACTGCGATATTTTTTCTGATCTCATTTCCAGCACAGCGGAAGCTCCGGATCCTTCACCCGCACCGGCTCCGGATAAGTCTCCCCGAATAATTCCACTTCAACATGGTCGATGACCTGAGGTTCTACCGGCCGGTTGATCTCCACCCCTTCAATGGGAAAGTCTGTCACCGGAACGGTTTCCACTTTTTCCAGACGGTATATCTCGTCCATGCCTTCCAGCACTTTTCCAAATACCGGATAGATCCCCTTGTGTTCCGGGCATGCTCTCAGCGGAAAGAAAAATTCACAGCTTGCAAGTCCCGCTTCGCCGTAGCCTCCCATGCAGACCACTCCGGGATAGGAATCTAACGGCGTGATCTCCGGATGAAGTTCAAATTCATTGGGGATCAGGTAGCGGCACGCTTCCTGTCCAAAGGCCGTATAGCTCATGTCGATCCAGTTTCCCGGAACGATCCGTTCGATGGCATGGTGGTCCAGGTAGCCGCCCAGGGCCGCAAAGAGAAAGCTGTTCACCGTATTGGGCGCAGCCTGGGGCAAAAGCTCGATCACGATCTTCGCTCCGTTTTCCATATAGATCGTCGCTATTGGGTTCATCCGATCACCTCCAGAGTCTTTGGATAATGGTTCAGCACTTCGCAGCCGTCTTCTGTCACCAGCACCAGATCTTCTACCCGCACGCCGGTATCTCCCGGCAGATAGATGCCCGGTTCGATGGAAAAGATCATGCCCGGCTCTGCCTTCCAGTCGCTGGCGGAAGAGACGTCTCCGTATTCATGCTCAGAAAGTCCGATAAAATGTCCCAGCCTGTGGGTAAAATAATCGCCGTAGCCTTCTTTTGCGATCAGGTTCCTGGCTGTTCCATCCAGTTCAGAAAGGGGTACGCCGGGACGGATCTTTGCGATCGCCGCCTCGTTGGCGCTGCGCACCGTCTCATAGATCCTCCTGCGTCCTTCGCTTACTTCTTTAAAATAAAATGTCCTTGTCATATCGGAACAGTAGCCGTCCTTTAAGCAGCCTACGTCAAAAAGCACGCAATCCCCTGGCTTTACCGCCGTATCGTCCGGCATGTGGTGGGGATCCGCAGCGTTTGCGCCAAAGGCTACCAGCGGTTCAAAGGAATAGCCGTCCGCGCCCAGATCCTGGTAGATCTTTAACATCTGGTCCGCCGCCTCCTTCTCTGTCACGCCTTCATGGATCAGCTCTTTAAATTTCTCCATAGCCTGGTCGTTGATCCTGGAAGCTGCCCTCATAAGCTCCTGCTCCTCGGCATCCTTCACTCCTCTTGTGCGGTCGATGGCGATGGAAGCGTTTACAAAACCGGAAGCTGCCTTCTTCTCCATCAGGGGGAGCAAAAACGCCGCCCGCAGGTCTTTATCCACTCCCAGAGGGGAGTTATGATCCAGGCGCTCTGCAACCAGCTCTGCAGCCGGATCTGTATCCGAGTACCATACCTTTTCAATACCCACGTCCTCCGGCACGTGGAAAAGGCGGTTGAGGAAATACACATGCTTTCCGTCTTCCCTCAGGTAAAGTCCGTAAAACCGTTCAAAAGGAGCCACATATACTCCTGTCAGATAATAAATAGACATGGGATCCACGATCAGCATCTGGGACAGTCCCATATCTTTTAAAGCAGCCATCACCCGGTCCACTCTGTTCTGTTTCATCATTTTTATCCTCTCCTTTAACTTGGGACGGCAGGACGGCCAGGGCAAACACGCGCTTATAAGCCATTAACGCCTGTTTTTCTCCCGGCTGTCCGCCGTCCCGGACTATTGTATTAAAACTGTTTTCTCAGCTTCGGATCCAGCAGGTCGCGAAGTCCGTCTCCGATGAAGTTCGCGCCTACGGCCATGGTAAAGATCGCCAGGCCAGGGAATCCTGCCACCCAGAATTTATTAAAATTATCAACGCCGTCCGATACCATCATGCCCCATTCCGGCGTTGGCGGAGCGCTTCCCAGCCCTAAAAAGCTTAAGGTGGAGAACATCAGGATCTGGTTCCCAATATCCGTCGTCGCCATGATCAGGACCGAACTTATGCTGTTGGGTATGATCTCTTTGATCAGGATACGCAGCCTGGAAGCTCCCAGAGCTTCAGAAGCCGTTACATATTCATTTTCCTTTACGCTAAGCACCACGCTGCGCATCAGGCGGGCGTATGTGGGCCATGCAACGATCACAAGGGCGAACATGGTATTAAACAGGTTGGAACCCATTACCGCGTTAATAATCATCGCCAGGATCAAAGACGGGAACGACAGGATCATTTCTGAGATCCTCATCATGATATTATCCGTCCGTCCGCCTACATATCCGGCGATCGCGCCGTAAAAGGTCCCGATAAATCCGGCGATCACTACGGTCAGGCAGCCGGCCAGCAGAGAATATCTTCCGCCATAGATCACCCTGCTGAAAATATCCTGGCCAAAATTATCGGTTCCGAACCAGTGCTCCGCAGACGGCGGCTTTAAGCGCAGGGTCAGGTCCTGGGCGATCGGATCGTACGGCGCGATAAGCGGCGCGAAAACTGCCGCCAGGATCCAGGCCAGGCAGATGATCACTCCCAGGGTAAACAGGTAATTGGATCGAAACATTTTCTTAATCGCTCTCAGCATTACTTGCACCTCACTCTCGGATCGATCAATCCATAGAGGATATCAACGATCGTATTGATCACCATGTAGTTTAATGCGATCAGCAATGCCACTCCGATGATCGATGGAAAATCCGCGGACATAACGGACTCATAGGCGAACTGCCCCACTCCCGGCCAGTTAAAGATCGTTTCCACCAGGACCATGCCGCCCAGGAGGTTTCCCAGGCCGAGGCCGATCACCGTAAGTACCGGGATCAGCGCGTTGCCCAGGGCGTGAAATACGATCAGCTTCGCCCGTCCCAGGCCCTTTGCCTTTGCCGTGCGGATATAGTCGGTAGACATAACGTCAAGAAGATTCGAACGGGTCGTCCTGGTGATCAGGCCCATGGTAAACATGGCAAGCACAAGGCTCGGCAGGATCAGATGGCTGAAAGCGTCAAGCGCTTTCGCCGGATCTCCTTCCAAAAGGCTGTCGATCACATACAGGCCAGTAACAGTGACCGGCGGCGAGAAGGCGTTGCTGAGCCTTCCGGGGCCGGGGAAAATGTGCAGTTTATAGTAAAAGAAATACAGCATGAGCAGCGCGAACCAGAAGCTGGGTATGCTGACGCCTGTTACGGAGATCGCGCGGACCAGCTGGTCGATGATACTGTTGCGGCGGATCGCCGAAATGATACCGAACAGGATGCCCAGCGCGGCCGCGATCAGGATAGCAAAAAGTCCCAGCTCGATCGTCGCCGGATAGCAGCGCATCAGTTCCTGAAGGACCGGGTTATTGGTACGGATCGAAGTTCCCAGATCAAACTGCAGCAGATTCCGGATATAAAGAACGTACTGGACGATCACCGGTTTGTCCAGCCCGTATCTGGCCCGGTAGGCCGCCACGATCTCCGGATCGCTTAAAGCTCTCTGGCTTAAATTCGCCACTGTAGGGTCGCCTGGTATCAGCTTTGTCAGAATAAATACCAGCGTCGCTACTCCAAGCAGCATGACCACCAGATATACCAGCCTTCTCCCTATAAATTTCAACTGTTCCATACAGCACCTCTCTTTTCTTTTGAAGATAATACGGCCGCCTTGCCGCCGCAAAACATGTCAGATCTTTCCGTCAGCACAGGGAGATCCCTGTATTCACGGCAGGGTCTGACTCTGCCCTTCCTTCTGCCAAATGGCTGTCCTTTCTGTAAAAGGCTGTCTTCCAGGCTGTGCATAAATTCAGCCTGGAAGACATTTCGTTCTAAAAGGTCATTATTTGATATTGATCAGCGTCAGATCCAGCGCGTACGGATCGGAGATCCCTACGCCGTCCAGTCTTGTGTTATACGCGATATGAGAAGGCGCCTGCACCGCCATGATAAACGGTCCGTTCTCGTACATAGCGTCCTGGATCTTCTCCAGTACGGCTACGCGGGCATCGTTGTCCGTAGCGACCATAGCTTCCTCATACATTGCAGCCAGCTCCTGATCCATGTCCGCAGTCCAGCCTGCTCTCAGGCCTACTGTCGCTCCTGGAAGAAATTCTAGCTGTACGTTCGGGTCATTGTAATCGATACCCCAGTACATTACAGTAAAGCCAAGTGTTCCGTCGCGGTAAGCGTCGCCGTATCCGGCCGCCCACGGCTGCGCCACGATATTTACATTGATTCCGATCTGCGCCAGGTCAGATTTAATAAGCTGAGCCAGGTCTGTTAAAAGGATTCCCTCCATATCCAGGTCGCAGACAGTCAGGTCGATGTCAAAGCCGTCCGCATACCCTGCTTCTGCCAGAAGTTCTTTTGCTTCCTCGATGTTGGTGTAGTCAGCAGCGCGCTCGCCCTTGCTTCCCATAAATCCAACCTGGATCAGAGAGTATGGAGTAACGGAACCTTCGCCGCAGATGGTCTGGAAGTTAGCGTAATTTAAAGCCTTGCGGATCGCCTGCTGTACCAGCGGGTCAGATACCGGGCCGCCGTATTCTTCGTTCATGTTCATCATAACAAAGCCCAGAGTCTTTGTCGCGCCGTTGATCAGCTGGATGTTTTCCTGGCCTTCCAGTTCAGCCATCGTATCGTCCGTCATATTCATAGCCACGTCGATGTCTCCAGTAGAAAGGGTCATCATCTGCGTGTTGGAATCCGGCTGGATACGGATAATGTACTTATCTACATTCGTTCCCTCTCCCCAGTAATTCGGGTTCTTTTCCAGAACCACTTCCTGGTCCGGGATATAGCTGGTCATAACGTACATACCGGAACCTGCGCTGGTGGTGTTCAGGTAATCCTGCGCCGTATCTGCAGAAGAAGCATCCTCTGCATCTGTGCCGCCGTTTTCCTTTACGACCGCGCTGTCCAGTATTGCCAGGGAGCTGTAGGTCAGTTTGGAAAGGATCGCGGAATCCGGCTGGGTCAGGTGGAAGATCACCGTCTTATCGTCCGGAGTCTCGATGCTTTCGATCGTATCGCACATAAAAGACGGGTTGCTCTGAAGGTTCTTGCAGCGGTTGATGCTGAACGCTACGTCCGCGGACGTCATCGGATTGCCGCTGGCAAATGTAATGCCGTCTTTTAAGGTCACTGTCAGAGTCAGGCCGCCGTCAGAGAAATTATAATCCTCCGCAAGACATGGCTCCGGCGCGCCGTCGTTGGTGTAGAATTTAAACAGGTTCTCATAGCAGGCGTTGATCACAAGGGGCGGATATTTTTCATATACATATCCCGGATCCAGCGTGGAAAATCCAGAGCCCATAGCCACTACTACAGTAGTGCCATTTGCGCTTTCGCTGACGGCTTCCCCCTGAGCGGCTCCTGCCGCCGTCGTCTCTCCGCTCTCTGCCGCTTTGCCGCCGCAGGCGGAAACAGCCAGAGCCATGGCCATACACAAGGCTGCAGCCAAAAGTTTCTTTTTCATAATCAGACCTCCTCTTAATCATCTATTGAGATGCTGGAAACTCCAGCAGTATCTCCTGTCCTGTCTGTTCCGTCTGCGTACAGGTGGCAGGCGACCAGATGTCCCGGTTCCACCTCCGTAAGCTTCGGTTCCTCAGTCCGGCAGCGATCGCAGGCCTTCGGACATCGGGTATGGAACCTGCAGCCGGAAGGCGGGTCCGTAGGGCTTGGAACCTCTCCTTCCAGGTGGATCCTCTCTCTCTGATCTTCCTGGTTTACCTGAGGGATCGCAGAAAGCAGCGCCTCCGTATAAGGGTGATAATGCTTTTCATACAGCTGGTCGTAACCGGCGATCTCCACCATCTTCCCCAGATACATGACGCCTACCCGGTCGCTCACCTGATAGACTACGTTCAGGTTGTGGGAAATAAAGAAATACGTCAGTCCCAGCTTCTGCTTCAGCTCCTGTAAAAGGTTGAGCACCTGCGCCTGGACGGACACGTCCAGCGCTGAAACTGCTTCGTCGCACACGATCAGATCCGGCTTTAACGCCAGCGCCCTGGCGATGCCGATCCTCTGCTTCTGGCCTCCGGACAGCTCGTGGGGATAACGGCTCAGGTGGTAGGAATCCAGCCCTACCAGCGTAAGAAGCTCCATGATCCGCGCTTCTACGTCCATCTCTTTATCCAGGTGATGGATCTCAAACGGTTCCATCAGGATCTGCCGCACAGTCCTCCTTGGGTTTAAGCAGGCGGATGGATCCTGGAAAATGATCTGCATTTTCTTTCTCATAGCCTTCAGCTGCGCGCCTTTTAGCCTGGAAATATCCTCGCCGTTCAGATAGATCTGGCCCTCCGTCGGGTCGATCAGCCGGATCAGAGTGCGCCCCAGAGTGCTCTTTCCGCAGCCGCTTTCTCCTACTACGCCGAAAGTTTCCCCTTTATGGATCGCAAGGCTTACGTCGTCCACCGCCTTTACCGTGCCGGATCTCTTATTCTTTCCTTTAAAATATACTTTTATATGATCTGCTTTTAACAGTATGTCCTTCTCATTTTCCGCCATCAGCCGGACCTCCCGTCTCTTCTTCCTCGCCCGCGTACAGCCAGCAGCGCACGGACCGCTCTTCTCCTACGGATACCACAGGCGGTTCCTTGCTTTTGCACTTCTCTGTGGCATGAGGACATCTTGGCCAGAAGCTGCATCCTTCGATCCGTTCCGTAGGATTCGGCACCATTCCGGCGATCGTCTGCAATGGCTTTCTCTCCTTCGTGATCGCCGGGATCGCGTTTAACAGTCCTACTGTATACGGATGCTTTGGATCCCGGAACAGCTCCTTTACCGGCGCCTGCTCTACAATATGGCCGGTATACATAACAATAACTGTATCGCAAAGCTCGCTGACCACGCCCAGATCGTGAGTGATAAAAAGCACCGCCGTATCCATCTCCCGGTTCAGGTCGCGGATCAGATCCAGTATCTGAGCCTGTATAGTCACGTCCAGAGCAGTCGTCGGCTCGTCGGCGATAAGGATCTGGGGCTGACAGGCAAGAGCCATGGCGATCATCACACGCTGGCGCATACCGCCTGACATCTGATGAGGATATTCATGGGCGCGGATCTCCGGATTAGCGATCCCTACCGCCTTCATCATCTTCACCGCTTCCTCCATGGCGTCCTTTTTATTCATACCGCGGTGGAGGCGCAGAGATTCCGCGATCTGCTTTCCGCAGGGGATGATCGGATTTAAAGAGGTCATAGGCTCCTGGAAGATCATGGAGATCTCATTTCCCCTGATCTTTCTCATCTCTTTCTCGCTGAGCTTTACAAGATCCTTTCCTTTATAAAGGATCTCCCCTCCTGTCACCCGTCCCGGCGGATTGGGGATCAGCTGCATCATAGCCAGAGAAGAAACGCTCTTTCCGCTTCCGCTCTCTCCTACGATACCCAGTTTTTCACTTTTATGTAAGGTGTAGCTCAGATGATCGACTGCCTGTACCTTTCCCTCGACCGTCTGAAATTCCACACACAGGTCTTTGATTTCCAATACTGTTTCCGACTGATTCATGTTTTCCTCTCGTTCTTCTCGATACAGCGTTACCAATTTAAAGTGGTAGCGCATTCACTGTATATATATACATAAATAAAAAGATATCATATTTTTCCTTATAATTCAATAAGGAGATTTCTCTTTCCCGCCTCAGCTGCCCCTATAATCTTCTTCTGCGGACCCATTGTATTTATTCAGAAAATCTTATTATTTTTTTAATATAATTTTTTTACATAGTAATTGATATTTTGCTGTATGATATAGTATATTTATATTGAAGAGATGCGCCCATTGAAATTTTAAACAAAGGAAGTGAGCCTATGAAAATAGAACGTATCAATGAAAATCAGATCCGCTGCACTCTGACCAGTTTTGATCTCAGCGTGCGGAACTTGAATCTCGGCGAACTGGCTTATGGCACGGAAAAGGCCCGCAGTTTGTTCCGGGAGATGATCCAGAAGGCTTCCAACGAAGTGGGCTTTGAAGCAGAAGATATCCCGCTGATGGTAGAGGCCATTCCTCTTTCAAACGAAAGCGTTATGTTAGTGATAACTAAAATAGAAGATCCTGAAGAGCTTGACACCCGTTTTTCCAAGTTCTCTCCGTCGCCGGAAGAAGACGACCATTTTCTTTCCAGCCTGGCCAGCGAGCTGCTGGAGGGAGCGGACGGGCTGCTGGCGCGCCTTGCGCCTCAGGAAGGACCCGCGCAGGTTCAGGAGCTTCCTGCTCTTGACAAATCGGACGTTCCTTCCGCGCGCATCTACAGCTTCCGCGATCTGGACACCGTCATTGAAGCGGCGCACTCCATCGACCCTTTATATGCCGGCCGCAACACCCTTTATAAGAAACCGGCGTCGGGCCAGTATTATCTCATCATCCACAATGACGTTCCGGACGCTCTGGGATTCAGCCGCGTTCTCAATATCCTTGCGGAATACGGGACAAAAGTCAAATTCGAATATGCCGCCGAAGCATATTATAACGAACACTATGAAGTCATCATCCGGGACAAGGCTCTCCAGTCCCTCTCTCTTGTCTGAAGATCCGATCACGTACTGCAAAAATGGCTCCGCCCTTTAAGCCTATCGCCAAAGGACGGAGCCATTGATATCGATCTCTTTTTTATCAGCCTCTTGCAGCTAAAACTTCATTCATCTGAGCTACTAATACGTCGCAGTCAATGCCGTGTACCATGCAGGCCTCTTCTAATGTCTCTCCCTGTGCGGAAGGGCATCCAAGGCAATGCATTCCAGCGCGCATCAACATCGGAGCGATCATTTCATCCATATTTACAAGCTGGCCGATCAACATATCCTTACTGATCTGCATTTGTTCTTCCTCCTTAATCATCATTCTTGGGCGCATATCCCATGTGTCTGTTCGTACCTGCGGCAGTTCAGGACATCCTGAACTGTTACCCGATATTAATATAATACTTTTTTTCATTCTTTTCAAGGTATTCCTAGCATTTTTGTAAGGAACTCCATATCCTGGCGCACGGCTGAACTCATGTAGCAGTTCAGCCGTGTATCTTCTTGCCAGCACATTCTGTGCTGGCAAGAAGCTCTGGATGTCATCCCTATGCCAGGATATATGTCAAATCGCTTTTACAAGCAAGCTTGTAACGCTCTTTATCATATACCCTGGCGCACGGCTGAACTGTTACGAAAAATTTTCCCATTAGCAAAATAGCTCTTGACTTGTATACAGTATGTGGCATATAATGTGGATGTAATATAAGTTATCCTTTTATATAAAGTTCCATTTATTAACATTACTAATTAATCTTTGTTTTGCCCTATAATATAACAGGAGGTACAGTTAAAGATGAACAACGAGTGGCGTACATTCCAGAAGGGTGTCTGGGAAAAAGAGATCAATGTCAGAGATTTTATTCAGAAGAATTACACTCCTTACGACGGCGACGAATCATTTTTAGCCGGCCCTACACAGCGTACAAAGGAGCTTTGGGATATGGTGCTGGATCTTTCCAAAAAGGAAAGAGAAGCCGGCGGCGTCCTGGATATGGACACCAGGATCATTTCCACCATCACATCCCACGGACCGGGATATCTGGACAAATCCAAGGAAACGATCGTAGGTTTCCAGACAGACAAGCCTTTTAAGCGGGCGCTCCAGCCTTACGGCGGCATCCGCATGGCGGAAAAAGCCTGCGCAGACAATGGATACCAGGTTGATCCGGAAATATCCGAGTTCTTCAAGGTTCACAGAAAGACCCACAACGCAGGCGTATTCGACGCTTATACTCCTGAAATGCGCGCCTGCCGTTCCAGCCATATCATCACCGGCCTGCCTGACGCTTACGGAAGAGGCCGCATCATCGGCGACTACCGCAGGATCGCCCTGTACGGCGTTGACCGCCTGATCGAGGATAAAGAAGAGCAGAAGATGACCACCCGTACCATCATGTACTCTGAGGTGATCCGGGACAGAGAGGAGCTTTCCGAGCAGATCCGCGCCCTTGGCGATCTGAAAAAGCTGGGCCAGATCTACGGCTACGACATTTCCCGTCCTGCCAATAACGTGCAGGAAGCGATCCAGTGGACCTATTTTGGATACCTTGCCGCTGTAAAAGAGCAGAACGGCGCGGCCATGTCTCTTGGACGCACCTCCACTTTCCTTGATATCTACGCTCAGAGAGATCTTGCAGAAGGCACGTTTACAGAAGAGCAGATCCAGGAATTTGTAGACCACTTTATCATGAAGCTCCGTATGATCAAGTTTGCCCGTACTCCGGAATACAACGACCTGTTCTCCGGCGATCCCACATGGGTCACAGAGTCCATCGGCGGCGTAGGCATTGACGGACGCCACATGGTGACAAAGATGTCCTTCCGTTACCTTCACACCCTGGAGAACCTGGGAACTGCTCCAGAGCCGAACCTGACTGTGCTCTGGTCCACAAGGCTTCCGATCAATTTCAAACGCTACTGCGCAAGAACGTCCATCCAGTCCTCTTCCATCCAGTATGAGAACGACGACCTGATGAGAGTGACCCACGGCGACGACTACGCTATCGCCTGCTGCGTATCTTCCATGAGAGTCGGAAAAGAGATGCAGTTCTTCGGCGCCCGCGCAAACCTGGCCAAATGCCTTCTCTACGCCATCAACGGCGGCGTGGACGAGATCACGAAAAAGCAGGTGGGACCGAAGTACCGCCCGATCACTTCCGAATATCTGGATTACGACGAGGTCATGGACGCGTACCACGATATGATGCAGTGGCTTGCTCAGGTTTATGTAAACGCCTTAAACATCATCCATTATATGCACGATAAATACTGCTACGAAAAACTCCAGATGGCCCTCCACGACCACAAAGTGACCCGCTGGTTCGCTACCGGTATCGCAGGCCTTTCCGTTGTGGCAGATTCCCTGTCCGCCATCAAATACGCGAAGGTAAAAACAGTCCGGGATGAAAACGGCATCGTTGTAGACTACATCGTGGAAGGCGATTTTCCAAAATACGGCAATAACGACGACCGTGTAGATGAGATCGCCAGCGATATCGTCCACACCTTCCTTCAGTATATTAAGAGAAACCACGCTTACCGCGGCGGCATCCATACTACTTCGATCCTGACCATCACCTCCAACGTGGTTTATGGAGCCAATACGGGAGCCACTCCAGACGGAAGAAAAGCCGGCGAACCATTTGCTCCCGGCGCCAACCCAATGCACAGGAGAGATACCCACGGCGCTGTCGCCTCTCTTTCCTCTGTGGCGAAGCTTCCGTTCAAGGATGCCCAGGACGGTATTTCCAATACCTTCTCCATTATCCCGGATGCTCTGGGAAAAGGCGCCCAGGTATTTATGGGCGATCTGGACGTAGAACTTGACAGCTGCCCGTCCTGCGACGGCGCGACGCTTTTCGAAGGCATGGACAACGAATAAAAACCAAATGATTTGAAAGGAGAATGATCATGGCAAATATGAATATCAGCGACGCACAGATCGATAATCTTGTTACACTGTTAGACGGCTATGCTGAACGGGGCGGCCACCATCTGAATGTAAACGTATTTACAAGAGAGACTTTACTGGATGCCCAGGCTCATCCTGAGAAATATCCGCAGCTTACTGTACGTGTATCCGGATATGCGGTAAACTTCAATAAGCTGACAAAGAAGCAGCAGGACGAAGTGATCTCCCGTACCTTCCACACTTCCATGTAAACCGCAGCGGCTGCCATACAGGACTTATGGCAGCCGTTTTTCATTGTTTTGACCATAAAAAGGAGGAATCCATTTATGATAAGCGGACGCGTTCACTCCATAGAAAGTTTTGGCACAGTAGACGGACCCGGCGTCCGCCTTGTGGTCTTCTTAAAAGGCTGTCCCATGCGCTGCCTTTACTGCCATAATCCAGACACCTGGGATCCGGAAGGCGGAACCCGGATGACTGCCGGCGAGATCCTGGCCCAGTTTGCATCCGCCCGGAATTTCTATAAAAACGGCGGCATCACCGTCAGCGGCGGCGAGCCTTTGATGCAGACAGCCTTTGTTACCGAACTGTTTTCCATGGCAAAGGCGGAAGGCATCCATACCTGCCTCGACACCTCCGGCATCACATTTTCCCCGGACAGCCCGCAGGCCATGGAAGAGATCGGCCGGCTCCTGGAAGTTACCGATCTGATCCTTCTGGATATCAAGCATATCGACTGTGAAGAGCATAAAAAGCTCACCGGTCATTCCAATGAAAATATCCTTGCCTTTGCCCGGTATCTGGATGAGAAAAAGATCCCTGTATGGATCCGCCATGTAGTCGTTCCTGGGATCACATTTAAGAGGGATCCGCTGTACCGTCTGGGCCGCTTTATCGGCTCCCTCTCCAACGTAAAGGCGCTGGACGTCCTTCCCTATCACGACATGGGAAAAGTGAAGTATGAAAAGCTTGGCATCCCTTATCCTTTAAAGGATACAAAACCCCTTACCACCCAGCAGGCGGTCGCCGCCAGACAGGTGATCCTGCAGGGGATCCGGGATACGAGGAAATTTTCTCAATAAGCCTGTCAAGCTTCAAATTTAGAACAATCTGAACATGATTTTCCACTTGAATAATTAGTGTTTATAGTATACAATAAGAACTAATCTAAAGAATAGAAGGAGGTACTTATTATGGCATATGTAATTAATGACACTTGCGTTATGTGCGGAGCTTGCGCTGGCGAATGTCCAGTAGGCGCTATCGCTGAGGGAGACGGACAGTACGTTATCGACGCTGATAAGTGCATCGATTGCGGAACTTGCGCTGGTACATGCCCAACAGGCGCTATTTCCGAGGGCTAATAGTAAGACATTATAACTACATTTTAAAGAGCAGAGAAAGCTCCATCCGGACGGGTGGAGCTTCTTTCATATGAGCGGGCTGACGCATAGAGCCCGCAAAGAAAGCGAGGTCATTTTCCATGAGCAAACCTTTGATCGGCCTGATGCCATACCATGATACTTCTACGAATGATATTTATATGAGAAATTCCTACCTGCGGGCGGTTTCTGCAGCGGGAGGCATTCCCGTTACCCTGCCCCTGGAGGTTTCCGAAAAAGATTTAAAACAGCTGGTCGACACCCTTGACGGCTTCCTCTTTACCGGCGGCCCTGATATCCATCCGTTCCTCTTTGGAGAGGAGACGCACCCGAAATGCAGGAATCTTTCTCCTGCCAGGGATTCCCTGGAAATGGATATCCTGCCTCTTATTATGGAACAGGAAAAGCCGGTATTTGGCGTCTGCAGAGGCATCCAGATCCTCAATATCGCCCTTGGCGGCACGATCTATCAGGATATTGACAGCCAGTTTGAATTTGACGCGCCGGCTGCCCATGACCAGCCCTTTGACTTTTCTATCCCCTGCCACACCGTAGACGTTTATCCCAATACCATGCTGTCCGAGATCACCGGCCAGTCCTCTCTGATGGTAAACAGCATGCATCACCAGGCGATCCGGAACCTGGCCCCCTGCCTGGAGGTTTCCGCCTGCGCTTCCAGCCATCTCATCGAGGCTGTGGAATATCCAGGATATCCGTTCTTTCTGGCCGTGCAGTGGCATCCGGAACACCTGTGGAAAAAGCAGCCGGAGGAACGGGCTTTATTCGAGGCCTTTGTAAAAGCCTGCCTCCCTTGACTATTCTAAAAATTTGTAACAGTTCAGAACGGCGTGAACTGTTATAAAGATTTTTCAGAATTTAAACAAAATATTCCATAAATTGCCAGTTTGTGATAAAATATTCAAGTGGTCGTCATGACTTATGTAACCCAGAAACGGATAGACTTGAAATGGCTGGTGAAGAAATGGAACTGAATTTTGAAACTCTATGGGCTTTGATCAACTCGACGGGAGACGGCCTCCTGATCGTAGATACGAACTGCCGCGTAGTTGCGGTAAACAGCACTTACTGTAAAATTTTCCACGAGACAGAGGAAAATATCGTAGGGAAAAATTATCTGGCTTTAAATAAGATCTCTTTCTTTCCTACGGTTTTAAAGACCGGGAAACCGATGGTAGATATCCTCTACCGGAATCTGAAGACTTTCCACACATATAAGGGAAAGGGGCTGTATATCCTGATCTTCCCTATCATATCTGATGGGACTGTCATCGGGGCCGGCGCCTCCTACCGCGAGATCACCCATGTAATGGATGCTGCCCAGCAGTACGAGCGTCTTGCCAACCGTTATGGCAACAGTCTGCGCATCTATCACCAGGCCCATTATACTCTGGACGATATCATCGACAGCTGCCCGGAGATCCTGAGCACCAAACGCCGGATCGAACGTATCGCCACTTCCCAGTCTCCTGTTCTGCTCCGCGGAGAAAGCGGAACCGGGAAGGAGCTGTTTGCTTCCGCGCTCCACACTTGCGGGCCGCTGTCTTCCGAGCCTTTTGTAGTGGTCAACTGCCCCAGCCTGCCGGAAAGCCTGGCAGAATCCGAGCTGTTCGGCTATGAGAGCGGCGCGTTTTCCGGAGCTTTAAAAGGCGGGAAGATCGGCCTTTTAGAGATCGCCGACGGCGGAACGGTCTTTTTAGACGAGATCGGGGACCTGAACCTGGAACTTCAGGCAAAGATCCTGCGCGTCCTGGAAAACGGGGAATTTTTCCGCGTCGGAGGCGTCCGCCCCATAAAGGCGAATTTTCGTCTCGTCTCCGCTACCAACCGGAATCTGGAGGAAATGATCGCCCAGGGGACCTTCCGGGAAGACCTGTATTTCCGTTTATCCGTTATTACCCTCAATATACCGCCGCTAAGGGACCGGGGCGAGGATATCCTTACCCTGGCGGACCATTTTATCAAAACGGTCAACAAAAGCGACAAACGCCTTTCCAAGGAGGTAAAAACCTTCTTTCTTAATTACTACTGGCCGGGAAACGTAAGGCAGCTGAAAAATACGATCACTACTATGATCAATTTTGCCGACAGCGACTCCCTGACCATGGAAGATCTGCCAAGACATCTGGCATCTCCAAATCCGGAGGCGCAGCCTAAGCCAGGCTCCATTCCCTCCGACATGCGCAAAACCGCTGCGCCCAGAGAAACCCTTCATCCCCGCCAGCTGAAGGAAAAGCAGAAGATCATAGAGCTGCTGGACGAATATGGTTACTCTGTCCACGCAAAAAAGCTGATCGCAGAAAAAATGCAGATCAGCCTAGCAACTTTGTATAACAAAATGAACCGTTACGGGATCGATAAATAAAATGGAACCGTGCGCCGCCAGGCGCATCATAAGACAGACTCCGAAGAGCCGCCCGCAGGCAGGACTCCCCGGAGTCTGTTTTGGTCTTTTTATAAGCCGACAGTTATGATCTGCTGCGGCGTCTTGGATACCCGTTTCGCTCCGTCTTTTTCTACGATGAAGTTATCCGTGTAGGAAAGATATGGAGCGTCCCAGCCTTCCGCGCAGTTCTGCCATGCCGGATGGATAGCGATGAACATTCCTTCCTGCAAAACAGTCTTGTCGCCATTTGTGAAGATCGGCAGGTCAACAATATCTACGCCCTGGCCGTGGATACACATCCTCAGCTCCGGATAGAAGCCTGCTTCAACCTGAAGCTGCTTGCAGTATTCAAAAATATCCTCAGCAACAGCTCCCGGCACGCATTTCTCAGCTACTTTGTGCTGGATCTCAGCCAGTTTATCCGCGATCTTAACCCATTTCTCTTCCGGCTCCATGCCAAGGCGGAACAGTCTGGAGCATTCCGCCCATTCTCCTGCCTTTGCCGCAACCTCGATCAGTATGTAGCAATAATCTCCCGGTTCAAACTGCTCGTCGATTCCCAGAGCCCTTTCTCCACGCCAGCCGCGGATCAGGGATGTATTAAATTCGATCGCGCCCAGAAGGGATGCCTGAGCCATGATCTCCAGGTTCAGTTCCCGGATCGTAAGGCGCGGACGGATCGTCGCCGTGCAGTACTGAACCAGACGGTCGTGAAGGTCCACGCTCTCCAGGTAACCTTTCATTTCCTCCGGCGATTTAACAAGACGAACCTCGTCCAGCTTCGGCATAAGGTCCACAAACTCTACGTCCGTCAGATGCTCTGTAAGGTATTTATAAACAGAAGCGGAAATGTAGTTCAGCCCCAGCCAGCCGATCCTCTTGAAATTATGGCTCTGGATAAAATACGCCATCGCTTCGCCGAACCGCTCGCTGTTAAATGTCGCCCCATGTACGTATGGGCAGCTCCAAATACGCTCCGGAAGCCGGTCGCCTTTTGGTACGAGAGGGCGATCCTCGTCGAATTTGCACTCATTGCCGCTGCGGAAAATAGCAAGGCATTCTTTGCAGATGATCCCTGCCATGGAATAATAGTGGGAATAATCCGACGCCCATTTCAGCGGGCCGCCGATCATGTCACCGGAATTGTACATTACAGCTGCGTCTACCTGGTTCTCTTCCATAACGGATAAAATCAGATCCTGGCGTCTCTTTAATTCTGCATCAGAAGTACTCGTATAAAACGGATTTAACATATAGATACCCTCCTCTTAATAATAGATAAATGAATGTTGTCTTCTCGGTGTGTGAAAATCCGTTTTATAACTATTGTATCGCAATTCCTGTGCCAATCTCGTTATGTATGATTTTTTCTCGTTTTATCCCATTGTTTATAGTTTATTTAGAATTTGTTTATAAAAATTTCTAACTTTTTCTAGAAATTTTTAGAATTAATTTAGAAATTTTCCATGTTCATTCTATTAAAATTTGTATATTTATAAATTATAATATATTTTTCTGATTATAATAAGGAAGAAACTGGTATTTTATATTCTTTTCTTTGTTTTGGCATACTATTTGCTCTTAATCTTGTATCGGTGTGTGAAAATCCTGTTCGTGAACATGTAACTATCAATAAGGGTATATAAAAAAGAACAGGAGTGATAGTATGTCAAAGCAAACAAATAATGACCCTGCAGACCGCGCGGATCGCTTGTTTGACCTTAACGGATTCCAAACCGGTTTGCCAATGGACAAAAAGCGTACGCTTTCCGTTGTCCTGGCGGCTGCAGTTTTCCTGATTTGTTCTTTTTCAGGACCGGCTTTAGGTCTGGACGTTCCCCGCGCCGGCACTGCGCTGGGACTTGTTCTGGCCGGAGTTGTCCTCTGGGTCACTAACCAGTTCGATCTGGTAGTCGGCTCTTTATTGATCGGTATTGGCGCGATCGTCCTGGGCCTGATCCCTGTCTCTGACTTTCAGACAAAGTTCGGTACCTCATCTTTCCTTACTATGTTCGGTATGATGACGGTTTCTCAGGGCGCGACCCACACCAATATCACCAGGCGTCTGGCTTTCTTTTTCCTCTATAAATTCGGACGGTCCCCGGCGCTGATCCTTTTAGCCGTATGTATCGTTACCGGAATCGTTTCAGCGTTCTGTTCCAACCTGGCGACCACCGTTGTTATGTCTTCCATCTGTATCGGTATCCTGATCGAGCTGAATGAAGAGAAAGGAAAAAGCGGTCTTGGAAAGGCAATGATGCTCTGTATCCCGATCTTTTCCATGGTAGGCGGCATGGCCCTGATCTCCGGCAGCCCCAGTATGAACACTGTTGGCGTTACTTCCCTGGAGGAAGCGACCGGCGGAGCCTGCACCATCACATACGGACAGTGGGCCGCTGTAGGTATCATCTGCGCCCTTGCCCTGACGATCCCTACCTGGTTTATCTACAAAACCTATTTCAAGGTTCCTCACAAGAGTGAAAAAGTCATTGAACCGGAATATTTCAAAGAAAAACTGATCGCCCTTGGGCCTATGGCCGGATCTGAGATGCGCTGGATCATCACTGTTGCCCTCATGGTCGGCACTATGGTGGCAGGCGTTCTTACGACCCCTGTAGCCTCTCTGCTTTTCGGATTTATCACCATCTGCCCGATCATCGGTACAGTAAAATGTTCCGAAGCAATGAAGGGACTTCCTTTAAACGTTTTGATGGTTTCCGGTATGGCTCCTATCATCGCTCTGCTTTTCAATGAATATGGCATCGGCGACTGGATCACCCGCGACCTGGCTGCTCATCTGGAAGGAATGCCGGTATTTGTTCTCATGCTGGTGCTGGCTCTGTTCCTTACAGTTGTCAACAACGTATTCGCAAACGCTACCGCCGGCATCATCGCTGTCTGCGTAGCTGCTTTTGCTCCGATGGTAATGGCAATGGGATACAACCCGTCCATCATCCTGCTCCCGGCGATCTTCATGGGCGCTTGTACTGTAGTTCTCGGCGTACAGATCAACGTAGTCCTGACTTACGACTACGGTTACTGGGAGATGAAGGATCCTGTGATCCCCGGCTGTATCATCTCTGTTTTATGGACCGTTATCATCTGTATCATCGCCTACTTTGTAGGACCGTTAGTTGGAATGAGCTATTATCTGTAAATAGAGAAGGGAGTTTATGAAAAATGATCAGATATGTGAAAGATCAGAAAATAGATGTGAAGCCTCATTTAAGAGGCGGAAAAGGCAACACAGTTTTCCGTGAACTGCTCACAGAAGACCAGTTCTGCGGACATGGGCGGCAGCTGTCTATCCTCAGCCTGGAGCCTGGGGAATCCATCGGCGTCCATGAGCACAACGGAGAAAGCGAAACCTATTTTATCCTTGAAGGAAGCGGCCTTTATTATGACAACGGAACGAAAGCCGCTGTAGGCGTCGGCGACTGCACCTACTGCGGCAGCGGTGAAAGCCACGGAATTGAAAATACAGGAGATGTGAGGCTTTCGTTTGTAGCTATGATCGTCTATGCATAAATCCCAGGACCTTACGGGAATGCGATGGCTTATCCTGGCTATCAGCTGCCTTGTCAACCTGTGCGCCGGATCCCTGTATGCCTGGAGCGTGTTTTCCGCCCCTATGGCGGAGTATCTGCAGCAGTTTACTGCTTCTGACATACCGGATCTGGCCGTGGTCTTCACGGTTGCAAACGCCGTAGGTCCCTTTACGATGATATCCGGAGGCCGTATCAATGATAAGCTCGGCCCCAGATGGGTGCTCGTCGTAGGCGGCATACTGTTAGGCGGGGGCATGATCGGCTGCGGCATGGCCCGTTCCTTTACAGCCCTGCTCCTTTCCTACGGCCTTGGCGTAGGACTCGGCGTAGGCATGATATATGGTACCATCGTCTCAAATACCATAAAATTTTTTCCGGACCACCGGGGGATGGCCGGCGGCATAACAACCGCGGTCTATGGTTCAAGCTCCATCCTGATCCCCCCTGTGGCCAATAAGATCATCGAACATTTTTCCGTATCCCATGCTTTTATCCTCTTGGGAACAGCCATGCTGGCAGCGGTATGTATCTCTTCCTTTTTTATCATTCCATGTCCTAAGGGATTCGCGCCAGCTGGCTGGAAACCGCCGGAAACATCCGGGAGAGCTTCCGCGAGAGATTATGACTTCCGCGAAATGCTGGCTTCGCCGGTATTCTATATCATGATAGTCGTTCTGCTTTTCGGCGCCTTTGCCGGCCTGATGATCACCTCTCAGGCCTCGCCTATGGCTCAGAACCTGATCGGTATGGATCCCCAGAGCGCGGCGCTGGCTGTATCCATACTGGCTCTGTTTAATACAGCCGGCCGGATCGCTTCCGGAACTTTATCCGATAAGATCGGAACGCCGAATACGCTGGCTATCACTTTTACTCTCTCCGCTGCGGCGCTGCTTCTTATGACTCAGTGCCAGACTGGAAGTTCCGCGCTGTTCCTGCTGTGTATTTCCCTTGTAGGATTTGGTTTTGGCTCGATCATGGGCGTATATCCAGGTTTTACTGCCCTGCAGTTCGGATCGGCCCATAACAGCGTAAATTATGGGATCATGTTTATCGGATTTGCCCTGGCAGGAGCCATCGGCCCTACCATGATGGGACAGATCCGCGGGATCACCGGGCAGTACCAGCCGGCTTTCCTGATCTCCGCAGGCCTGAACCTGCTGGGACTGGGCGCCATCCTGTGCTTTAAAAAACGGCTGTCGCCGGTGAGAAAATAGATCGTCTGTAAATGCTCAAAAAGTATTTCCCTTACACAAAGAACCGGGTCCATGACGTCTTGCCTGTCATGGACCCGGATCCTTTTATCTGTTATTTATCTAGTAAGATCTCTACCGCTTCTTTCAGCGTCGTCTCTTCCCCTACGTTTCCTGGGAAGATCACATATGGGATACCTGGGAAACGGCTTTCGCTTCCTGTCTGCCATACCGGGATGCCCGGACGGATCTGGCCCAGAACAGTAGCCCTCTTAACCTGAAGGGCTTTGGTGCCTACGTCGCTGGATGTGATGCCGCCCTTGGCCACTACAAATGCCGGAGTGACCTTTAAGCTTCCCACCAGGGACTGTACGGCGTCGGAGATCTTTACAGAACGCAGCAGCGCCGCTTCCGGAGTATCGTTCTCCAGAGACAGCAGCTTTCTCTTCGTATACACGGCAACTGTAACGCCTTTTTCGATCAGCTCTTCTTCCTTCCTGATCACAGATGCGATCTCTTTCTTAAACTTCTCCTCATCAAGAACCAGATCAGAGTTAAACTCGATAAATTCGATCCCCGGAACGGTCTTTAAGGCTTCCAGCTGGCTGGTAGTCTTCTTTGTATGGGAGCCTACCACGATAATGCCGCCGGCGTTGGTATCGATCGTAACCATATCTTTTCTTGTAAGGAGCGGCTTGTCGCTGACTGCGCCAAATTCCTTTACAAATCCGGCAGCTGTGCGGAACATAAAACTGTGTCCCTTTCCCAGCGCACGATAAAGAGCTACGCAGAATACCTTCAGGTCGCAGGCGTCGATGGCGTTGACAACAACCTTGCCGAATCCGCTGACAGAGAGGAGCTTTTCTTCAATCCTGTCATAGTCGAGGGATCTCAGCTCGTCCAGACTGATGTCGATCACATCTGCCGCCTTATATTTTCCCTCCGTCTTTTCTTCCACGTATTCCTTTAAATTGGAAGATTTATATCCAAAGGTCTTGTCCTTTGCAAACTCCGTCTCTCCTGCCGGCACCAGCTCGTCGCCGTATTTTACATAATGAACATTGTCAATGGTAAAACGGCCGCCTTCTTTAAAGTATGGGCAGATGATCTCACCATCTACTTTTTTATTGCCGTACTTCTCCGCCATCTGGCGCAGAAGCTCTGTCTCCAGGGGATAATGGCCTCTTAATGTAGAATCGCCTCTGCTGACGATCACATAATCCATGCCCAGTTCTGCAGCTACTTTAGCAACTGTCTCGCCGATCTCCAGATGAGCCTTCGTAGTCTGCTCTACTGTAAAGCCGCGGGAATTGGTGAGAACATAGAATAATTTATTCTCCTCTTCAAATCCCTTTTTAATGCTTTCATATGTCCAGTCTGTATAAACGGAAATATCATGGACGGTCTGGACCCCTGTAGGGTCGTCATCCAATACAACAATCTTGTGCTTATCTTTCTTTACCTCTTCTTCCAGTAAAGCCTGGATGCCGGCAACGTCTACCGCCGGATAATTGTTGAGTACAGATGCGCTCAGCATAGTGAATCCTCCCTTATTGATTGATACGGAAGCAAGTCCCAGCTTCCATTCCGAAGGGTCCTGCAATCAGAGAAAAATCTTTCTGGCGGACATATAGAATGCCCCAGAGCGTACCGGCCGGTATCATCTGGATCATGGCAGCCAGCGCCTGAGGAGTCGCCGGGACTTCTCCCTTAGGCCTGGGACGATGCTGAAGAGAACAGGAGACACAAAATGATATTTTTCGTAACAGTTCAGGACGGCGGGAAAACAGGGGAAAAAGCAGGCATTAAGCTTGCTTATAAGCAAAGTGCCCTGTGGGTATGCTTTTGCCCCTGTTTTCACATCGGACGGACGTCCGATTGCTTCTTGTCCAGCCCAAGGCTGGGCAAGAAGATGTGCCCTCCTGAACAGTTACGTTTTTTATAAATTCATACATCATCCACCTATGGCCGATCTCAAACGTCTCGACTTCCGGCGTCTTTTTCTGTTTGAGGATTTCCCTTACACAGTATTCTACATCATCAACCGGGTTGGAGTAAACATTTTTTCCCAAATTTATTTTATCCAATATTTCCCCATCTTTTTCCGTGCCGCTGAATCTGACAGCTGAAACGCCTTTTTGATCTTCAGCGCTGTATCTTTCCGGCTTAGCCCAAACTCCTGGCAAGTTTCGATCTTCGTGCGAATGGAGGCTTCTCTTTCCGCGTGCTTTACAGCGTGTTTTACAGCATGTTTCACAGCAGTTTCTACCCTGTCATTCACATACTTTTCCATGATCTCTTCTGCATTATAAAGTACCATATCAATAACCTCCCCTTCCCTTGATAAAAGATATTTTTTCAAAACATCTCTGTCCTGACATATCTGTAAAATCTTTATCATCGCCTCGCGGGTACGCCCATATTTATGAAAGATATCATCACATATCTGGGTAAACATAACATATTGGTAAAGAATATCCCCTTTTTTGCCATTATACAGTACTTTTTTTTGCAGTAATCTCAAGGCTGGTTTTTTCACCGTTCCAAAGCTCTTCCGCCAAAGAAATACTCTGATATTTTCTATGCTTTCCTGCTTTTTTCGGATATACTACATAAAACTCCGGCCTCGGCAGAACCACTTTCTTCTTCCCGTATACATTTTGTTTTGTATTTTCTAAAATATCTTTGTATGTCTTAAAAATATACATTCCAAATCTTAAAAGGATATTCATTGTCCATGTACTTTGCGCTTCTACCAAAATGATCAGCTTATTCCGTACCCTGAAACCCAAGTCATTATACAGAGCGTTTGTCAGGATATTTTCAATTGTAATGTCTGACAAGTCATCCTCGCTGACATTTTTATCTTCTGGATGTAAAACACGATACAGCTGCAGCAGATACTCCTTTTCCCGAAACAAATATCCTTTATTATGAGCAGTTTACTGTTGCTTGTCAACAAAAAATCCGCCCCCTGTGCAGCTCCTGCTACCGGAAACGGATTTTTACAACATTATAGTACAGGAATCTCTCCTTAACTATTTTAAATATCTTTTGAGCTGTAAACCCCTATGGATTCCAGCTGTTCCAGGATATTCCCCCTGCCGGCCACCCGGTCCGCGCCATTTCTGATAAACATCAGCTGATCTTCCAGGCTTGCTACGCCTCCGCTGGCTTTTACTTTCATCTTATCCCCCACTGTTTCTTTTAAAAGAAGGATGTCGTGAAGGCAGGCTTTTCCTGGACCGAAACCAGTACATGTTTTTACATATTCTGCGCCGGCTTCCCTGGCAAGCCTGGCCGCGGTACATTTCTGTTCGTCTGTCAGATAACCCACTTCCAGGATCGCCTTAACACCTCTGCCATATTTTTTCGCACAGTCCACAACTGCTTTTATATCGTTCCTTACGTAGTCGTAGTCACCTTCCAACATACGGGCGATATTGATCACCATATCGATCTCTGTAGCTCCGTCTTTTAAAACCTGTTCTGTCTCAGCCACTTTCGCCTCTGTCACAGTGGAACCGTGTGGAAAACCGATGGTTACCAGCACGCCTACGCCGGTTCCCTTCACTAGCTCGCTTGCAAGTTTTACCCATGTCGGATAAACATCTAATGTTGCAAATCCGTATCTTACGGCTTCTTCCCCTGCCTTAACGACCATATCTTTCGTCGCTTCTGGCAAAAGAGCCGGCGTATAATCGATCTTAGGTATGATCTCCCTCAATTCTTCTTTATTTTCTTTTGTCAGCATCATAGTCTCTGTTTTTCCTTTCTTTCAGCCATTATTTAACATCCTTTGTCAGGGACGGATACCAATGCTTCTTTCCTGTTCTTGCCATCTCCTGGTCCCATTTATACAAGATCTCTACCGCCCGGTTTGCTACCTGGATACTCCTCTCGATCCCGCCGTACTGGAACTGATCTTTTTTTCTGTTGGCAAATGCAGTACATACGCTCCCGGCCCGCTTTCCGTAAAGTCCGCAAAGAGTAAAAAGGGCGGATGTCTCCATCTCGAAATTCATAACTCCTGCTTTTCTGAGATCTTCTACCTTATGTTCAAAAAAGCTCTGGGTATAATTATTATATCCAGGACGCCCCTGTCCGCAGTACCAGGAACCAGTAGAGCATGACACGCCTATATGATAGGGAATATCCAGCTGTTCTGCAGCTTCTACCAAAGCCGCCGTCACCATATAATCCGCAAACGCTGGATACGCCTGGTCTACATACAAGTTAGAAGAGCCGTCGTGGCGTACTGCTCCGGAATGGATAATAACATCTCCACAGTCAATATATTCCTGAATAGCGCCGCAGGAACCTACGCGGATGAGCGTATCCGCGCCCAAAGCGATAACTTCTTCAATAGCGCTGGTAGTAGATCCACTTCCCGCTCCTGTAGAACATACAGTTATCCCCGCTCCTCCGATCTTTCCGGAAAATGTACGATGTTCTCTGTAATTTGCCACGAATCGTTTTTCATCCCACATATCCGCGATCATATCCGACCGTTCCGGATCTCCTGGAAGGAGACAGTATCTTTCTACATCTCCATTACCACAGCGGATATGATACTGCAGGCCGCCTTCCATAACTGGTTTTTCTGCTTCTGATTTCCATACCTTGTTTTCACTCATGATTATTCCCTCCAAATTATATTATTTTAAATTAATGATCACATGGCCGTTCCTGTCCACCCCTGTGACAAGAGGCACCATATTGCTTATATTTTCTTCCGCACATAAAAGGATATCGATTTCTGAATTGACATTTCTCATGATCTGGCCAGTTGCAGACATGGAAAACGCTTCTTTCCCATCAGTGAACGTGGACGCCAGCCTTAATGCTATTTTTGAAGAATCCGCCAGTTCCACGGGAATCCCCTGTTTTTTTGCGTACTTTACGCCTGTTTCAGCTAATCTTCCACAGCTGTAGCTATCATCGATGCAGGATATCCTGCCGTTATGCCTCCCGGCGCTTACCAGACATATCCCCAATTCCTTCGACACCGCCATGGAAACAGCCGTTTCCATCACTGCATCCGCATTCAGCAGGGAGCCTACCAGGATATTTTCTACTCCTCTGCCATATAAGGCTCGTATCCCTCTCGTCCCATTCGTAGTACGGAACAGGATGTTCCTCCCTTTCAGATCTCCCATCTTATGAATATCTGCTAGGGATGGGCTCACCTCTGCCAGAGCCGCTCTATCCCCTTCTTCCCTTTCCGCGCAGATACAGTAATTCTCTAACCGGATACGATCATCCTCTTCAATGGACCGGCTCTCGTCCTCTGTCAGAAGGATCTGTCCGCATCTCTGTTGAAATAGGGTAACGATCGTTCCGCTAGCCCGTATAGCATCGATCACCACACATATGGATTGCCCTTCCAGGCATGCTTCTCCTGGAATAAAGGCTGTCTCAATTAATAATGATTTCACTATATACCCTCCCACATATTTTTATCGTGACAGTCCAGCCGGGTATCTTCTTGCCAGCACAGAATGTGCTGACAAGATTTTAATCAAACCAGACTCCTGTCTCCATCTTGACCTTACCTGATTTATAACGCTGTATCGCGTAAATGCTGCAGATGACCATGACAGCCAGGCTGATACCCGCGATCAATGGAGTCAAGCCTTTTAAAGCATAATAGATGATCAGACACTCCACGATCAACGCCAACGCCATAAATAAGTTATAAACAAATGCAGGCACATGCCACCGGGAAGCTTTCCATTGCTCAGGAAATCTCTTCGGAAACTGCCAGATGGAATAATAAATAAGCAGTGCCAGAATATATTGTACGAGCATAACGTTATTGGTGATCGTCTGAATATCGAATCCTAACAGTACCGGTACCAGGCCTATGGCAAACAGGATCGTAAGTATGACATAAGATGCTCCAAAACGGTTCTGCCTGCAGATGATCTTTGGAAACCACCCGTCTTTTGCAGCCTGAATAAATGGCGCGGAAAAACCACTCATACAGGAATTTAGCGTAGTAGCCAGAGCCATCAGCGGACCTCCTATCATAAAGAAGATAAACCTGAATTATTCACGACTTTGCCACGAATGTGGCTGAAAGCCACATAGTTACTGTATTTTAACTGAATATTGCTTTTCACCTATCAAGTGAATGAAAAAAGAGCATCCATTTGTGGTAAAATT
>DWZA01000078.1 GCA_019118365.1 Candidatus Lachnoclostridium stercoravium
TTCTGCTTTATGCGTTCCGGCTTCATGCCCGGATCGCGGAACAGCTGGCTGCAGACTCCTCCCTGGCATGGCAGTACGCGGCGATCGACGGGATACCGGCTTATGCTTATGTGATCATAGGAGTCAGTATAACGGTGATATTTGCAGCTCTTTTTGCCCGCTTGTCCATGGGGACCAGCTATCTGGAATTTCTGAAAAAGTTCCAGGCCGTAAGAGAGAAAGAAGAAGATCACAGAGATATATAGGAGAAAGAACATGGCAGTACAGAATGCATTGGAGGAAGGAACCCTGGTAAAGAACCGCTACGAGATCCAGAAGATCCTGACACTGGGCGGAAATAAGATCATTTACGAAGCCTATGACTGCGACCAGGGCAGAAATATTTCCCTCCGGGAGTGTTTCCTTATGAACGTCTGCTGCCGTTTCCCGGATCAGACGTCGATCCATGTCCCCAGAAATAAAGAGCAGAAGCTGTTTGATCAGGCGAAAGAGGTGTTTCAGAGGTACTGCCAGATGATGATATCGTTTCAGCCGTGCCCGAACCTGCGGAGAGTATATGATTTCTTTGAGGAAAATGGGACGTATTACCTGGCGCAGGAACTGCTGACAGGACGCACGCTGAAACAGTATATGAAAGAAGAAGGCGTTCCCCTGCCAGAAAAGGAGATCCGCCGCATTGCAGAAGGCGTTTTGAATGCCCTCAGGCAGATCCACAAAAACGGATATCTCCACAGCGAGGTATATACGGGCAATATCCTGATCATGGAGGACGGCGTTGTGAAGCTTGCCGGTCTGGACGGGGCGGTAAAGATGGAAGATCTGGATCATACCTGGCTGCGCATTTTAACCATGCCCGGATATTCGCCGCCGGAGAAGTACAGTCCCAATGGAAAGATCGGGCCATGGACGGATCTTTATGCCCTGGGGGCGGCGCTTTACGAGCTGTCTGCAGGAGAACGGCCAGAGGAAGCTGCGGAGCGATTGAAGGGCGATCGCCTTGTTCCGCCTAAAAATTATAATCCCCATATCTCCAATGCCCTGAGCAAAGCGATCATGAAAGCCCTGAGCCTGGACATCAGCAGACGATATCAGACAGCAGAGGAGTTTTATCAGGATATCGCGGCTCAGCAACAAAAATGATATAAATGAAAGCATAAATATATTTTGCGATCATACTATAGATGATTTTGGATGGGAGATCAATCATGATTCGACAAAAAGTACTTTGCTTTTCAAATAGGATCTGCATATAAAACAGATGATTCCCTAACAGATTAGATATAGGCTATTTCTATAAATATGGAAAGTACAGATTAAAGAAAAACTACGAAAAAGCCTTTTATTACTTAAGGTTTGCAGAAGCTTCCGGAGATATCAGGGCGAAAAAAGAATTGATAGAATAAACAGCATTCTATATGCGTCCAATTTTCAGGAAACCCTATAAATTCATATAAGACAGTCCGGTTGATCCGCGAGGCTTACAACGGTAATTATGCTTGCACGCTTCTACACAACAGGCAGACGGGAAATGGGACTTGCCTGCACGGTGACTCCATAGATGATCGCATGAGAAAGTTAGTTTCCGGCTAATATAGGGCGCACTTGGATCAAAATGGGATAGTACCAGCCTTGGGGAGAAATATAAAATTGGCGGGGAAAACTCCCCGCCGCCCGGTGAATCAGTCTGCCTAATATAAATTCAAAATAATGTGGTTATGCCGATTTTTTGTCTGCAAATTTATTGTATAGGTCGAGAAGATATTCTGGGCTTTCTTTCCAGATACCGGTGTCAAAATCAAAGAGCGCATCATAAATTCGGGAACCTGCAAAAAGAAGAAGGGCATCTTCATAAGAAATTTGCTTTTCCCGTGCCATGAGAGCTGCAGCATCTCTCATGGATATGACTGCACAGGTTTCTTTTTGAGTTGTGGTTAGCTTATCGTTTGATGTCACCATATCGATCACTCCTTACAAATTCAAGACTTTTCACAGCATCCTCAGTGCGAAAACAGAATTGATCCTGTAGGCGATTTGGAAGCAACTGATCAATAGCCTCTTTGTCTGTGTCCGGATGTCCTGGCGTTCCGAAGTATCCGCCTATATATTGCTGTAAGACCCTTGCTGTTTGATCATCCGCAATCTTACCTGTAATGATATCTGTTGTCCGATGTTTCTTCAATAATTCAGGAAACAAGGATTGGTTTCGGTTGGCAGATACAAAATGAAGCCATTCTGGATTTGCTGATAGGAAAGAGTGAATCAGAAGATTGGGATCATAGTGAAAACGATAAACAGAGATTATCCCATCTTCAAGATTGAAATCATCCGGAACAATACCAAGTCGAACGGCTTTCTTTACAGAGAGCGGAACATAAGCATAAGCCTGCTCAAAGGACGATGTTAGGTAGAAGCCCTTTCCAAAATCAAGCCCACGGGTGCATTTGTCAAGGTCGATCCTTGATATTCCTGTGTAGCTGCCATGGTAGAGCAACATACCATCTTTGAGTTCGATCATACTGTTACACCCCGATTCTTAAGAAGCGTCTCGACATCCGCAAGGGCGCATGCATAACTGTTCAGATGAAGAGAGTCGTAACAGTCTGCAATGAAATCAAAGATGTTGTATTTCTTAAACAGCTCGACACAGTCTTTTGCGGGCATATTCCATTTGGTCTGAGCCATGCGGAAGACCCAGCACTGCATGTCGGCAATGTTAATGTCGTGTTCGCTCATGAGATATCACCTCCCAAGGTACAATTTCACAATTTAATTATATCTCTTATGCCGGACGCATTCAAGTAATTATTTGTAAACAATAAACAACAATAAAATAATAAAAATCGAAAGCCCCTCTTGATACATGAGGGCTTTTGAGCCCGGAAACGGCGGTGTTCCCACGGAAATCTAGTTTGATAACACATCAACCCCTGAGTTTGGATGGGAGATCAATCATAATTCGGCAAAAGAAATAAAATTCGAATATATGATTTACCCTGAGCGGCGTATGGTGCTGATGGATGTAGAGACGGCTGAAGAAATAAAACCGTATTTAAAAAGTACTTTGCTTTTCAAATAGGATCTGCATATAAAACAGATTATTCCCTAATAGATTATGATATAGGCTATTTCTATAAATACGGAAAGTACAGATTTACAGATCGTTTTATGTACAAGCTTGACTGCCCTGCGCCTTAACGGTAAAATGGATACATAATAGGTGGATTATCCTCTGTGACGATCTTGTGGAGGAATGCGAAGTTTACCACAGGTATAAAGATGCAGTTTTGGAATTGCTCCATGCCGCCGATAATGGAAACCCTCTGAGAGGATCCTTTTATGGCCATACGGCTAAAATCATGGAAAGGAAGCGTGGGAAAGGTGAGAAAGAAACTTCCTATTGGAATCGATGGATTTGAAAAAATCAGGACGAATGATTTTTACTATGTAGATAAAACACTGTTTATTAAGGAACTGTTACAAAACTGGGGCGAGGTAAACCTGTTTACCCGCCCAAGACGCTTTGGAAAGTCCCTCAACATGAGTATGCTGAAATGCTTTTTTGAAATAGGGAGAGATCCGGCGCTGTTCGAAGGGCTGAGGATAGCGCAGGAAAAAGAACTGTGCGAGAAATACATGGGAAAGTTTCCCGTGATCTCTATCAGTTTGAAAAGTGTGGATGGACGGAGCTTTGATTCAGCATCTGTAGCGCTGCGTACGTTGATAGGGGATGAAGCCAGACGATTTGATTGCTTAAAAACCAGTCCCAATCTATCTGTTGATGAAAAAAATGCTTATGCACAGCTAACGAAGGTAGGGGCTGAAGAAGGCGGGTTTTATACCATGACAGAAGGTATGGCGGCAACGAGTTTGAAAATACTATCACAGCTTCTTGAAAAGCACTATGGCCAAAAAGTCATCCTCCTGATCGACGAATATGACGTCCCACTGGATAAAGCGTTCCAGGGCGGATACTACGACGAGATGGTAAATCTCATCCGCAACCTGCTGGGCAATGCGCTGAAGACCAACGATAGTCTGTATTTTGCTGTTCTCACCGGGTGTCTCAGAATCTCCAAGGAAAGCATCTTCACCGGGCTTAATAATCTGAATGTGATGACCATAGCTGACCCTTATTTCTGCGACAGCTTTGGATTTACAGAAAACGAGGTGCAGGAACTTCTGAGATATTATGGACTGGAAGAATTTCAGGATACAGTCCGCGACTGGTACGATGGCTACCAGTTTGGAGATGCAGCGGTCTATTGTCCGTGGGATGTTATAAAATATGCACAGATCTTATTGAAAGATAAAAGCGCAGAACCGGAAAATTACTGGGCCAACACCAGCGGGAACGATCTGATCCGGCGACTGCTGAAGAAAGCGAACCAAAGCACGAGGAACGATGTCGAGCTTCTGATCAACGGCGGAACCATAATCAAACCCATCCGTCAGGAGCTGACCTACAGGGAAGTGGAGGACTCCATTGATAATATCTGGAGCGTCCTTTATTCCACCGGATATCTGACCTGCCGCAGAAAGGCGCCTGGAAAGCAGATGGAACTGGCATTGCCGAACAGGGAGGTAAGGGAATTATTTATCGATCTGGTAAAAGACTGGTTTAGAGAAACGACCCAGGCAGATTCTGGAAGGATCAACCGTTTCTGTGCGGCGTTCCCGGCTGGAGATACGGGCGCGATCCAGGAAATGCTGGGCGATTACCTGTGGGAATCCATCAGCGTGAGGGATACAGCGGTTCGGAGGAACATGAAAGAAAATTTCTATCATGGGATGCTGCTTGGACTTTTGCAAAGCCAGGACAGGTGGCTGGTAAAGTCCAACGCGGAGACTGGGGAAGGCTACAGCGACATTTCTATTCAGACGCCGGATCGGGTTGGGATCGTGATCGAACTGAAATATGCGGATGACGGAAATCTGGAGAAGGCATGCGGTGAGGCACTTGATCAGATCGAAGAAAAGAAGTATGGGGAAGGCCTGAAGCGCCGGGGTACGAAAAAGATCATCAAGTACGGGATCGCTTTCTGGGAAAAAGAGTGCATGGTGGAGATGGGGTAAATTGCAACGCGCTTTATCATATATCCTGGCGCACGGCTGAACTGTGTTACGGGTAAAATGAAAAAATCCTCTGAAACCTTGACAAGGGCACATCCCCTATGATAAATTAATCATTAGTCCAAATACAGTGACAGGGAGTAGTAGACAGACCGGATCATCCAGAGAGCTGCCGGCCGGTGAAAGGCAGCTGAGAAAGTTTGTTGAACTGGCCCTTGAGTAGCCATCCCAAAGGCGGCGCGCCAAGTAGGAGAGGACGGTTTTTCCGCCGTTATCGGAGACGGACTGTCAGGAGAAGACATTTTCCCCAAGGTCCGGGAGAGAGCATACAAACGTATGAAATAGAGTGGTACCGCGCAGAATACTTAAGGCTCTGCGTCTCTATGGAAATTTCCACAGGGACGCAGGGCTGTTTTGTTTCATAGGAAAGGCTGCATAAAACCGCCTGCGGGACACGAAAAAGAAGGAGGAAATACGATGGCGCAGTACAATCACACAGCTATTGAGAAGAAATGGCGTGAGAACTGGGCAAAGAACCCGATCAATGTAAACGATGGGAAAAAGGAAAAATATTACTGTCTGGATATGTTCCCGTATCCGTCAGGAAGCGGCCTTCATGTAGGCCACTGGAGAGGCTACGTGATCTCCGACGTATGGAGCCGCTACCAGCTGTTAAAGGGAAAATATGTGATCCATCCTATGGGCTGGGATGCATTCGGCCTGCCGGCTGAGAACTACGCGATCAAGATGGGCGTTCATCCGGCCATCTCCACAGCGGAGAATATTAAAAATATCAAGAAGCAGATCAATGAGATCGCGGCTATTTATGACTGGGATATGGAAGTAAATACCACAGATCCTGGCTTTTACAAATGGACTCAGTGGATCTTCGTTCAGATGTTCAAACACGGCCTTGCCTATGAGAAGGAATTTCCGATCAACTGGTGCCCGTCCTGTAAGACAGGCCTTGCCAACGAAGAGGTTGTAAACGGCTGCTGCGAGCGCTGCGGAACTCCGGTTACAAAGAAGAACCTCCGCCAGTGGATGTTAAAGATCACAGCTTATGCGGACCGCCTTTTAAACGACTTAGACAAGCTGGACTGGCCGGAGAAGGTTAAAAAGATGCAGACCGACTGGATCGGCAAGTCCTACGGCGCGGAAGTGGATTTCCCGGTAGAAGGCAGAGACGAGAAGATCACAGTCTACACCACAAGGCCAGATACCCTTCACGGAGCGACCTTTATGGTACTTGCGCCGGAGCACAAGCTGGCGAAGAGCCTGGCGACGGATGAGACGAGAGAAGCCGTAGAGAAATACATTTTCGACGCTTCCATGAAATCCAACGTAGACCGTCTTCAGGATAAAGAGAAGACAGGCGTATTTACAGGAACCTATGCCATCAACCCGTTAAACGGGGCGAAGGTGCCGATCTGGCTGTCCGACTATGTACTGGCTGATTATGGTACCGGCGCGATCATGTGCGTTCCGGCCCATGACGACAGAGACTTTGAATTTGCGAAGAAGTTCAATATCCCGATCATCCAGGTTATCGCAAAGGATGGCAAGGAAATTGAAAATATGACCGAGGCTTATACTGAGGCCAGCGGCACTATGATCAATTCCGGCGACTGGAACGGAATGGAATCTGCGGTTCTTAAGAAAGAAGCTCCGATGATCATTGAAAAGATGGGGATCGGACGCAAGACCGTCAATTACAAGCTGAGAGACTGGGTATTCTCCCGCCAGCGTTACTGGGGCGAGCCGATCCCGATCATCCACTGCCCGCACTGCGGAAACGTGCCGGTTCCAGAGGATCAGCTTCCGTTAAAGCTTCCGGAGGTAGAGAGCTATCAGCCGACAGGCACAGGAGAATCTCCGCTGGCTGCCATCGACGAGTGGGTCAACACTACCTGCCCGGTATGCGGCGCTCCTGCAAAGAGAGAGACGAACACTATGCCTCAGTGGGCAGGCTCTTCCTGGTACTTCCTCCGCTATGTGGACAGCAAGAACGATAAAGAGCTTGTTTCCAGGGAAAAGGCGGACAAATATCTTCCGGTAGATATGTACATCGGCGGCGTAGAGCACGCGGTGCTCCACCTGCTGTATTCCCGTTTCTATACAAAGTTCCTTTGCGATATCGGCGTGATCGATTTTGACGAGCCGTTTACCAAGCTGTTCAACCAGGGTATGATCACAGGAAAGAACGGCATCAAGATGAGTAAATCCAAGGGAAATGTAGTTTCTCCTGACGAGCTGGTGCGCGATTACGGCTGCGACTCCTTAAGGCTTTACGAACTGTTCGTAGGACCGCCGGAGCTGGATGCGGAATGGGACGACAGAGGTATCGACGGCGTTTCCCGTTTCTTAAAACGTTTCTATAACCTGGTTATGGAAAACAAGGATAAGGATATCAAAGCGACCAGAGAAATGATCAAGATCCGCCACAAGCTGGTATTTGACATTGAGCAGAGATTCGAGCAGTTCAGCTTAAATACTGTTGTTTCCGGCTTCATGGAGTATAACAACAAGCTGATCGACCTGGCTAAAAAGGAAGGCGGCATTGACAAAGAAACGCTGAAAACCTTTGTGATCCTGCTCGCTCCGTTTGCGCCGCACCTTGGCGAAGAGCTGTGGGAGCAGTTAGGAGGAACCGACAGCGTATTCCACGCTTCCTGGCCGGAGTGCGATAAAGAGGCCATGAAGGAAGACGAGATCGAGATCCCGGTTCAGATAAACGGAAAGACAAGAGCCGTAGTAAGCCTTCCGGCGGACGTTTCCAAGGAAGAGGCTATCGCTGCAGGAAAAGAGGCGGCGAAAGATAAGATCACCGGAAATATTGTAAAAGAGATCTATGTTCCGGGAAAGATCATCAATATCGTATGTAAGTAAGATGTTAAAAGTGCAGGACGGCCCGTTCTGCACTTTTACGTAAATCGTAAGAAATCCTTCCGTTTACGAAAGTATGGAAGAAGTGGTATGATATCCCTGTAAGAATGAACAGAAGGGAAGGGGATATGCCATGATCCGGATAAGCAGGCCATTTGCCCTGGCGGCTTTTGCCGTTATGCTGACGGCAGGAGTGTCTTTTGCAGCTTCAGCCTCCGGCCAGGAAAAGGAGCAGGTCCAGATTGGCCCAGGAGCGCTGCTGGATGACGCCGCAGAAGGGGAAAAAGAGGATATGGAAAATATAGAAAAAGCTGTTCTTGTAATGGGAACGGGCGGTTCTAACGTGAAGGTGTCTTACTATGAAAAGGACGAAAGCGGCGTCTGGAACGCTGTTTTTTCCACAGACGGAGTTTTCGGACGGAACGGAGGGACTTATGAGAAGGCGGAAGGAGACGGAAAGACGCCCTTTGGCGTATTTAGGATCAATAAAGCTTTTGGCATCCTGGATGATCCGGGAT
Source organism: Candidatus Lachnoclostridium stercoravium (assembly GCA_019118365.1). Classification (GTDB taxonomy): domain Bacteria; phylum Bacillota; class Clostridia; order Lachnospirales; family Lachnospiraceae; genus Lachnoclostridium_A; species Lachnoclostridium_A stercoravium. The sequence goes on from DWZA01000078.1 coordinate 8,475, forward strand.
GTATCCTGCCGTATACCAAGCTGACGGACGACGACTACTGGGTGGACGATCCGGCCAGCAGCCATTATAACCGTATGGTGGATGCGGGAGAAGTGGAGAAAGACTGGGATTCCGCAGAGCATTTGATCCAGGTCGCCCCGTATTATAATTACGTCCTGTCTCTGGATTACAACGAAGAGGCGGTGCCTGGAAAGGGATCCGCGATCTTTATCCACTGCACGGCGCCGGGATATACAGGTTCCAGCGGCTGTATCTGCATCGGGGAAGAGGAGATGAAGACTCTGATGGTCCGGGCGGACGAAAGCATGAGGGCGGTAGTTGTCCCGGATAAAGAGGCCTTGGATAAGCTTCAGGAAAAAGATATGTAAAAGAAATGCAAAAGCAGGACCGGTTCCTGGCAGGCAAAAGCCGAAGCCAGGGCCGGTCCTTTTGCGCCATAGGTCCGGAGGGCGGCCGCATGGATGGAATTCAGCTTTTTTTCCGGCCGGACAGCCTGCGGGAAAACATTTTCAGCATATCGATCTTTTTTTGTTCCTGCGGGGTCATGCCTGCAGACAGGATGGAGACGATCGCTTCGGTTTCCTGGTCGGAAAAAACGATCCCCTTTGCCTGGGCTTCCATATTGAGGGAGAGCAGGGCGGGCAGGAGCCGGTTCTTCGGGGCGCGCTTTACTTTTTCCGAAAATTCTTCCAGCATATCCAGTTTCTTTTTATCCAGATCCTTAAGCCTGGGATCTTCTTTCCAATTTCCCATAGATACCTCCTTCCGTTCAGCCCATATTCTGCATAGCCTGGACCATAAACTGCATGGTGTCCATACGGGACTGCTGTTCCGGCGACATGAATTTTTTCAGCTGCTCCATAGGCGTGGCCACGCCCTTTATCATGCCAAGGATCAGGGTAATGATCTCCTGTTCGTATGTATTGCCGTAAGGGCGGATGGCTTCCAGCATATCGGCCATGGAAGTATGGGCGGCGCCGCTTCCGGCGCTCATAGCGGACAGTTCTCCCTGGCTGAAAAGCTGCATGGTTTTATTCATTTCCTGGATCCGGATAAACATGGATATCATCCGCTGCTGCCGCAGGCCCATATAAGGGAGCGCCGCCTTCATCATCTGAAGGCGGGAATCGCCGGTCATATAATCCAGATCCGTAAGCTTGAAATCGCTGTTTTTCGTATTATCCATAAGGCGTTTGGTCCTTTAAAATCCTTTGGTCACAGTATATGCCCGCAGGTTTCCGGTTATGAGCTTTACTTTCTGGGACAGCTTTCACATCAGGAAAATTCGGGCATATTTTATTATATAGCAGCAGTTCAAAAGGCCGGTTTTTAAGCCATGGGCGGCTGCGGGAAAATTTAAGGAGAAATGAAACATGAGCAGCCGGCTGATCATAGATGGGAACGCGGTTTACGAGATCGACGAAGACTGTATGAGGGAGAACGAAAGACAGAGGATCGAAAATACCGGAAACGACAGTTCCTTCCGGCAGGGAAGACGGGCGGAAGGGCGTACGAAAGAAAAGTATTAAATGGCGCCTGGGCCGGGAGCTTTCCGCCCGGCCAGGGAAAAAAGTGCGGATGCGCCGGGGAGAGACGGGCGGGACTGCCTCGGAACCTGCGTTTTCACAGAAAAAGCAGGGGCTGCGCGGCCCCTGCCAGAAGAAGTGTGCTGTCTGAAATCACATCAGGAAAGAATCGGTAAGTATCTTAGCAGAATCCGCCGAAGCCGAAGCCGCCTCCGCCGCAGCAGCACAGAAGGATCATGATCCAGATCCAATCGCAGCAGCTGCCGCAGCCGCAGCTTCCCCCGCCGCATCCGTGGTCGCAGCCGCTGTTTCCGCCGCAGCAGCATAAGAGGATCAGGATCAGCCAGATAAAATTGCATCCTCCGTTTGAATTGTTTTCACATCCGCAGCTACATCCGCAATTTGTTGCAGCTAAATCACTCATGTTGGTTCCTCCAAGATTTTGATTACAATGTATCATATGTCTGCCAGCTTGCCAATGTTTCCCCCTTTATGAAAAATATCCGTTTATTTTCAGGGAAAGTGTGTTATACTATTCAAGTGATATTTTTGCAGAAAGGAAATTATTGCCATGGAACGTTTATATTATAAATCGCCATATGTGAAGGAATTTGAGGCGGTCGTAACGGACTGCCGGGAAGGAAAGAAAGGCAGATACGAGGTGGTTCTGGACCAGACGGCGTTTTTCCCGGAAGGCGGCGGACAGCCGGGAGATACGGGCGTGCTGGGACAGGCGCAGGTGCTGGATACTCATGAGAAAAATGGGGAAGTGGTTCATGAGACGGATCGGCCACTGGCTGTAGGAGAGAAGGTAAAGGGTGTTCTGGACTGGGAAAAACGCTTTGACAATATGCAGGGCCATTCCGGGGAACATATCCTCACCGGGCTGATACATAAAACCTTTGGATTTGACAACGTAGGCTTTCACATGGGAAAGGAAGAGATCACCATTGATTTCAACGGGACCATGACCATGGAGCAGCTGAAAGAACTGGAGATAAAGGCCAACCAGGTAGTGTACGAGAACGTTCCGTTCGTCATCACCTGTCCGTCTCAGGAAGAGCTGGAGACGATGGAATACAGGAGTAAGAAGGAATTGACTGGAGAAGTGCGCATCGTGACGATCCCGGAAGTGGATGTGTGCGCCTGCTGCGGAACCCATGTGGAGCGTTCCGGAGAGGTAGGGCTGATCAAGGTCCTGGGCATGATCCACTATAAGGGAGGCGTCCGCATTTCCATGCTCTGCGGCCGCCCGGCGTTCCAGTATCTGGACGGGCTCCAGAAGCAGATGAACGCCATGTCGGTCCTTCTTTCCGCCAAGATCGGAAAGATCGAGGAGACGGTAGAGAAGCTGAAGGCGGAAAACGCGGAAAAGGACGCTCAGGTAAACCGCGCGTACCAGGAGATCTTTGCAGCAAGGGCGGCGGCGCTGCCGGAAAGCAGCAAGCCTTTAGTCCTCTTTGAAGAGGGGCTGACCCCGGTGCAGATCCGGCAGTTCTCTACGCTTTTATATGAATCCAATAAGGGAAATGTAGCAGTAGTGTGCTCGAAAAAGGGAGACAGCTTCCAGTACGCGGCCGGAAGCAGCTCTGTGGATATGCGGGCCTTCAGCAAGACCCTGAACGGACTGTTAAACGGCAGGGGAGGCGGAAGCAGCCAGATGGCTCAGGGTACCTTCCAGGCTGCGGAAGAAGATATCAGAAAGGCAGTAGAAGAAAACGCTTAAGCCGCGTCTGGCGGCGGAAAGGAACGTGCAGGGGATCGATATTTATGAATCTTGACAATGAACAGTTAAAAAAAATAAGAGGACTTATCCTGTATACCATCGTAGTGGCGGTGCTCTGCTTCCATTACAAAGAGGTCCTTGCGGTTCTGGGAAGAGGCTTTAATATGATCTTTCCCTTCCTTTTAGGCTGCGGTATAGCTTTTATCCTTAACGTGCCTATGCGCAGGATCGAGTCTCTGATGGGAGGAAAAGACGGAAGGAAGAAACGGTGGCACAGGCCGGTAAGTCTTCTGGTGACGATCCTCCTGGTCCTTGGCATCGTGGCCGTGGTGATCTTTATCGTTGTTCCGCAGGTGGCGGAGACAGCCATGAGCCTCAGTTACAAGATCCCGGCTTTTGCCAACCAGGTAGGAAGGAAACTGGAGCAGCTTTTTGCCGATGAACCGCAGATCGCCGCCTATCTGGCAGGGATCTCCATCAACTGGAAGGACGTGTTTAACGGAGCCGTGGATTTTGTGACAGTCGGAGCGGGTTCTGTGCTGAGCACCACATTTTCAGCGGCCATGTCCATAGCCAGCGGCTTTACCACCTTTGTGATCGCGTTTGTATTTTCTATTTATATCCTCCTTCAGAAGGAAACGCTGAAAGCTCAATTTAAAAAGCTGTTTTTGGCGATCCTTCCTCAAAAGGCGGCGGAACGCTTCTTTGAGATGGCTGCCCTGACGGAAAAGACATTTTCCAGCTTCTTAGCCGGCCAGTGCCTGGAAGCGGTGATACTGGGAACCATGTTCTTTGTAGCCATGACGATCGTCCGTATGAATTATGCCCTGCTTATGGGCGTGCTCATCGCTTTTACGGCGCTGATCCCCATCTTTGGAGCATTTATCGGCTGCGCCATCGGCGTATTCCTCATGCTGATGGAAAGCCCCATGAGCGCCCTGGCTTTTATCGTCCTGTTCAACGTGCTGCAGCAGATCGAGGGAAACCTGATCTATCCCCGCGTGGTGGGCGGTTCTGTAGGACTTCCGTCCATATGGGTCCTGGTGGCCGTTACCCTGGGAGCCAGCATGATGGGGATCGCAGGCATGCTGTTGTTCATACCTACATGTTCTGTGCTGTATAACCTGTTAAAACGGGCAGTCAACAGCAGGCTGGAAGAGAAGAAGAAAAATACGGCCGGTTCATAAATACGGCGGGCAGAAAGGCTTCAATGTCTTCCGTGCGAACATAATTAATAATTAAAAGCCCCATACCGGGAACCTGCTCCTTACGGAGTTTCAGGCAGCCGGTATGGGGCTTTATGTTATGAAACTTTTTATACCAATCCGATCATACTGAGGACCATCAGCAGCGCCATGCCGACGCAGCCGCCGAAGGCTGCCATGGGGCTTACGTATTTCAGATACTGAGTCAGATCCACATTAAAGACTTCCTGGCACATCCAGCAGCCGGAATCGTTTACGTGACCGAAAAGTACAGTACCAAGGCCGATGGCCAGGGTAACGGCCACCGGAGAGAGGCCAAGGGTGCTCATGATCGGCAGACAGATACCTGCGGCCGCCATAGAAGCAGTAGCCATGGATCCTGCAGCAGCGCGCATAACGGCTGCGATGATAAACGGGATCAGGATCATAGGGATACCGGAGGAAGCGACTACCTCTGCAATCTCAGAGACTACAGGCTGGCTGGATAAAACAGAGGCGAATGCAGCTCCCATAGCGGTTACCATCAGTACCATAGCGGATACGTCGATGGCGCGGGATACCCAGTTTCCCATTCCCAGTTCCAGAAGGGAAGCGTTTTCATCAATCTTTTCCGTGCGGTTTGCATTGCGGATCATTTTTGTCTTGATCTTTCCGTTCGTCACGATCAGGATGATGATACCGATAAGCATGGCAATGGACTTGTCGCCGGCAAAATTCATTATGGCGCGCAGAGTATTTCCCTCAGGAAGGGTCATGTTGCAGATGGAAGCCAGGGCGATAAGACCGGCAGGGCCGACTAAGGGGAGAAAAGCTACGAGCGTATTGGGAATATTGTCCTCTTTGATCAGCAGCTCGTCAAGGGTCGCATTTTCCCTGGCAGGTTCGATCCCTACGGTATACTCTGGCTTGGGCGCGGCATAGGAAGCGTGCTTTGTCATCCAGTTGACCGTGAGAAAATAGATGATCAGCAGGGCTGCCAGGCAGATGATCAGTCCCCAGATAATGACCATCCCCACGTCGGCACCTAAAAGGACGGCGACTGCCAGGATCGCGGCGGATGGCGGGACAACGCCGTGAGTGAACCAGACAGCTGTGATAACGTAAGGAGTTACTACGGACATATTCAGATTTTTGCGCTTGGCTATCGTAGCGGCGATCGGAGCGGTCAGAAGCTGGGAGATGTCGCCGAATACGGAGATAGCCATGATATATGCGGTTAAAGTTGGAGCCAGCTCCAGATGCTTTCCGCGGAACAGTTTAACAAAAAAGTTGCTGATGGCGATAGCGGCACCAGAGTCCTGTACGCCCATAGCCAGGATCGCTCCGAAAAGGACAGGAAGGCCGATGCTTCCCAGGGAAGAACCAAAGGCGCCGGTGATAGCGTTTAAAGTATCCAAAGGGCTTGCGCCGAAAAAGATCCCCAGAGCCATTGCAGTAAAGAACAGAGCCATAAAGCTGTTGACTTTCAGTTTCAGAGTCAGAAGCAGCAGGATGCCTATGGAAATGATCAGCGCGATCATATAAATTGCAGGTGTCATAACGATGATTCCCTC
>DWZA01000079.1 GCA_019118365.1 Candidatus Lachnoclostridium stercoravium
GATGCAGATAATACTGCAACTAATTTTGTCTGCTTTCTCATAATGAATGCACTCTCCTTTTTGTTCTTTGAAATACTTTTTTTGAAATTTCTAATTGCATTACGAGGTCATTATACTTCCGATATTGGAAAGTATCGCTACCTGGAAAATGGGGGATGGACAGGTGAATTTAAAGAAATTTTATATGTGAGAACAGATGTTTAATGAAGATTACGGGAAACTTACAAATAAAAAAATTCCTTTTCATTTTTTAGAATACAGTATATAATGTTGATATGCAACCATGCCGGAATATTTGGTCCGGCCATTCCACTTTCTTAAATTTCAGGAAAACGGTTCTGTATATACCCACATGTCAGAGCTGTTACGTAGAAAATCCCCAATTGTTATAAAATCAGAAGGAGAATAGATATGCGTGAAAAATTAGAAACACTGCCATTAGTTCAACTGCGGGAACTGGCAAAGGCCCAGGGACTTAAGGGGGCGACAGGACTTCGTAAGGCAGAGTTGATAGAGCTTCTTTGTGCGGAAGCGGAAAAAGAAGGAGAGGGAAGCGAGGAGAAAAAGCCTGAGGAAAAGGAACAGCAGGAATCAGGAAAAGCAGAAAACAGAGGGGACAGCCAGGAAGACGGAAAAACTGAAGAGCGGCGGTCAGAGGTCAGAAGGACAGATGACAGAAGGACAGATGACAGAAGGACCGACGACAGAAGAACGGATGATAGAAGAACCGACGACAGAAGAATCGATGACAGAAGGCAGGATGACCGGAGAAGGCATGAGCGTTCCCACGACGAGAGCCAGCGGGATTACAAGGGCAGAGACGACAATTCGATCAACCTCAGCCCGGATCTTCAGGAGCTGGACAGCGGGATCGAAGCAGAGGGCATCCTGGAAGTCATGCAGGACGGATTTGGATTTATCCGCTGCGAGAATTTCCTTCCAGGGGAAAATGACGTTTATGTAGCGCCGTCGCAGATCCGCCGCTTCAACATGAAGACAGGGGATATCGTAAAAGGAAGCAGACGTGTAAAAAGCGCGACGGAGAAGTTCGCGGCGCTGCTGTATGTGAAAACGATCAACGGCTATCCGGCGTACGCCGCGGAGCGAAGGCCGAACTTCGAGGATCTGACGCCGATCTTTCCGGATCAGCGCCTCCACATGGAGATGCCTGGGGGAAAAAGTACAGTGGCTATGAGGGTCCTGGATCTTCTGGCTCCTATCGGAAAAGGCCAGAGAGGTATGATCGTTTCACCGCCAAAGGCAGGAAAGACGACGCTGTTGAAGCAGGTTGCAAAAGCAGTGACGACCAATCATCCGGATATGCATCTGATCATACTGCTGATCGATGAGAGGCCGGAGGAAGTTACGGATATCAAAGAGGCGATCGTAGGTCCGAATGTAGAGGTTATCTATTCGACCTTTGACGAGCTTCCGGACCGCCATAAGCGAGTGTCCGAGATGGTTATTGAAAGGGCAAAGCGCCTGGTAGAGCATGGCAGGGACGTTATGATCCTTCTTGACAGCATCACCCGTCTTGCAAGAGCGTACAATCTGGTAGTTCCGCCCAGCGGAAGGACGCTTTCCGGCGGTCTGGACCCGGCGGCGCTCCACATGCCGAAACGTTTCTTCGGCGCGGCCAGAAATATGCGCGAAGGCGGAAGCCTGACTATTCTGGCCACAGCTCTGGTAGATACCGGAAGCAGGATGGACGACGTTATTTACGAGGAATTTAAAGGAACCGGCAACATGGAACTGGTTCTGGACAGAAAGCTTTCAGAGAAGAGGATATTCCCGGCGATCGATATCCTGAAATCAGGAACCCGCCGCGACGACCTGCTCCTGACCAGGGAAGAGATGGAAGCTGTGGACATTGTGCGTAAGGCGACCAACTCTATGAAGCCGGATGAGGCGGTAGAAAAGATCCTGGATCTGTTTGCGCGGACGCACAGCAACCGGGAGTTTGTGGAGATGGCAAAAAAGATCCGCTTTTTCTAAAAACTTCCCTTGCATCCGCAGCGGGAATGTGGTATACTGTGTAAGCTGTCTATATCAGACATTTATGCTGCAAATAAGCTATGAATAGATTTATGGCGACAGATGAAATACGCAGCCGGGTACAGAAAGTACGCGCGGTCGGAAACCGCAGATTGAAAATTGAGAGGTGAAAGATCATGAAGGAAGGAATCCATCCAAATTACTATCAGGCAAAGGTTGTCTGCAACTGTGGCAATGAATTCGTAACAGGTTCTACAAAGAAGGACATTCACGTGGAGGTTTGCTCCAAGTGCCATTCATTCTATACAGGCCAGCAGAAAGCAGCGGCAGCTCGTGGACGTATTGATAAGTTCAATCGTAAGTATGGTGTTAACACTGCTAAATAAGAAGTATGAGTAAGGAAAAGGTTGAGATTTAGTGGCAACACTAGAGGCTCAGCCTTTCTTTATATGAAAAAGGAGGCGGCTTAAGAGAGTGAAGTATTCAGGAATCGGCGGGCAGGCTGTGATCGAAGGGATCATGATGAAGAACAGAGACGATTATGCTACGGCTGTCCGCAGACCCGACGGAGGGATCGAGGTTCAGAAGGACCGGTATGTGAGCCTGACAGAGAAGGTAAAACTATTTTCCCTTCCATTTATCCGGGGAGTATTCAGCTTTGCGGATTCGATGATCCTTGGGATGAGGACGCTGACGTTTTCCGCCAGCTTTTTTGAAGAGGAAGAAGAGGAACAGCCGAGCAGGCTGGAGCTTTTTTTAGATAAAATTTTCGGTGAGAAGCTGGAAAAGGTGCTCATGGCGGCGGTGATGGTATTTTCCTTTATCCTGGCCATTGGTATCTTCATGGTTCTCCCCCTGTTTATCGCGGGATTTTTCCGGGGATTTATCCAGTCTGAGACGGCGATCGCCTTTTTAGAGGGCGTTATCCGCCTTCTGATCTTTATCGCATATATCAAGGCTGTTTCCATGATGGAAGATATCAAGCGGACGTTTATGTACCATGGAGCGGAACACAAGTGCATCAACTGTATCGAGCACGGACTGGAGCTGAATGTGGAAAATGTCCGTAAAAGCTCAAAGGAGCATAAGCGCTGTGGGACCAGCTTCCTGCTGATCGTTATGGTCATCAGTATCCTGTTCTTTATGGTGATCCGTACGGATACGGTCCTGATGCGGGTGATCAGCCGGATCCTTCTGGTGCCTGTGATCGCGGGAGTGTCCTATGAATTTCTGCGTCTGGCGGGAAGGAGCGATTCTCCGATCGTCAACGCACTGAGCAAGCCGGGGCTGTGGATGCAGGGGCTTACCACAAAGGAGCCGGACGACTCTATGATCGAAGTGGCGATCGCAGCGGTCGAGGCAGTATTTGACTGGAAGGCTTACCTGGCGGAAAATTTTGGTTACAGTTATGATCCGGACGATGGAAAAAAAGACGATATAAAGGAAAACGATGGAGATAAAAACGACTGCGGACAGGGAAAAAACAGCAACACTGCAGCTGCTGTGGGATAGGGGAAGGAAAGACCTTCTGCAGGCGGGCGTGCCGGAAAGCGACCTGGATGCCCGTCTGCTCCTCTTAGAAGCATTTCAGATCGATATGGCCCATTTCCTGATCCGGCGAATGGAACAGCTGGATATGGACGATCCTCAGATGAAGGCTGCTGCGGATCAGTATGAAGCGTGGATCAGCAAACGCCGGGAGCGCGTCCCGCTCCAGCATCTGACTGGCAGGCAGGAATTTATGGGCCTGGACTTTTTTGTAAATGAACACGTGCTGATCCCCAGACAGGATACGGAGATCCTGGTGGAGCTGGTGATGAGACGGCGCCCGGCAAAAGAGGGAGAACGCCTTCTGGATATGTGCGCCGGCTCCGGCTGTATCGGAGTAAGCCTTGCAGCTCTCGGCAGTTATGGCGACGTGACGGAAGCGGATATTTCCCTTCCGGCGCTGGAAACCGCATGGAAAAACGGAAGGCATTGCCTGGAGGCTGCAGGAAAGAAGACGGACATTCTGGAAGAAAAGCCAGGATCCGGCAATCGCTGGGAGAGAGCGCTTTGCTGGAGATCAGAGAACGGCGTTAAAGGCTGCGGGAAAATGACATTTGTCCAGAGCGACCTTTTCCAAAATCTGGACAAATCCTTAAAATATGATATTATCGTATCAAACCCGCCCTATATCCCTTCAAAAGTTATCGAAGGGCTGGAACCAGAGGTAAGGGATCACGAGCCAAGGATGGCCCTGGACGGGACGGAAGACGGACTGCGCTTTTACCGCTGCCTGGCTAAAGAGAGCAGGGACTATCTGCCTGCGGGCGGAGAGCTGTTCCTGGAGATTGGATATGACCAGGGAGAAGCAGTGAAAGAGCTGCTGAAGGAAAATGGGTTTTCGGATATTGAAGTGGTAAAAGACCATGCAGGCCTGGATCGTGTGGTCCATGGAGTATTTCGGGGATAAAGATAAGAAAAACGATGTGGTATCTGTTCAGCTGCGTATTTTTGCGCAGGGCTGGACTGCTGCCAGATATGACGAGCAGGAGGTTATCATGTTTGACAGACTTGACGATATACTGATACATTATGAAGAATTGATGCAGGAACTGAACAATCCTTCCGTTACGGAGGATCAGAACCGGTTCCGCAAGCTGATGAAGGAGCAGTCGGACCTGGCTCCGATCGTAGAAGCTTACAGAGAATATAAGAAGGCGAAGCAGGATGTGGAGGACAGCCTGGCCCTTCTGGAGGAAGAAAACGACGAAGAGATGAGAGAACTGGCCAAGGAAGAACTCTCCGATGCGAAAAAGAAGATCGAGGAGCTGGAGCAGACTCTGAAGATCCTCCTTCTCCCTAAAGATCCTAACGACGATAAGAATATCATTATGGAGATCCGCGCCGGCGCAGGCGGCGAAGAAGCGGCTCTTTTCGCTTCCGAGCTTTACCGGATGTACGTGAATTACGCAGACAGCCAGAGGTGGAAGACCGAGCTGATCAGTTTGAGCGAAAGCGGCATCGGCGGTTTCAAGGAAGTCGTATTTATGATCAACGGCCACGGCGCCTACTCAAAATTAAAGTATGAAAGCGGCGTCCACCGGGTACAGAGAGTCCCGGAGACAGAGTCCGGCGGCAGGATCCATACCTCTACGGCTACGGTAGCAGTTATGCCGGAAGCAGAAGACGTAGACGTAGTGATCGATGAAAAGGATATCCGCATTGACGTTATGAGAGCGTCAGGAAACGGCGGACAGTGCGTCAATACTACAGACTCTGCCGTACGTCTGACCCATATCCCCACAGGTATCGTGATCTACAGCCAGACGGAAAAGTCCCAGCTGCAGAACAAGGACAAAGCATTCCGCCTGCTCCGTTCCAAGCTGTATGATATGGAGCTGGAAAAGAGACAGAATCAGGAAGCGGAAGAGAGGAGAAGCCAGATCGGCACAGGAGACCGTTCCGAGAAGATCCGTACTTACAACTTCCCTCAGGGAAGGGTGACCGACCACAGGATCAAACTGACTTTATATAAGATCGATTCGATCATGAACGGAGATATCCAGGAGATCATCGACAGCCTGATCGCGGCAGACCAGGCCGCCAAGCTGGCGAAGATGAACGAGACTCCGTAAGAGCAGACACAGCCGTTCTGCGGCCAGCAGCAGAACGGATAAGAAACCCACAGGATAAAGGAGGCATGAAAAGAACATGAAGGGAATCATATTAGCAGGAGGATCCGGCACCAGGCTGTATCCGCTCACAAAAGTAACGTCAAAGCAGCTTTTGCCTATTTACGACAAACCGATGATCTACTATCCGTTATCCGTACTGATGAACGCGGGGATCCGGGATATCCTGATCATCTCTACCCCGGACGATACGCCGAGGTTTGAATCCCTGCTGGGAGACGGCAGCCAGTTTGGAGTAAACTTACAGTACGCCGTACAGCCAAGTCCGGACGGCCTGGCCCAGGCCTTTATCATCGGCGCGGATTTCATTGGAAACGACCACGTGGCCATGATCCTGGGGGACAATATCTTCCATGGACAGGGGCTGAAAAAGAGGCTCCGCGCTGCCGCAGCCAAGGAAAAGGGAGCTACGGTATTCGGTTATTACGTAGACGATCCGGAGCGTTTTGGCATCGTGGAATTTGACAAAGAGGGAAAAGCCGTTTCCATCGAAGAAAAACCGGCCCATCCAAAGTCCAATTACTGCGTGACCGGCCTTTATTTCTACGACAACCGGGTAGTAGAATACGCGAAGAATTTAAAACCGTCCGCCAGAGGCGAGCTGGAGATCACGGACCTGAACCGGATCTATCTGGAAAATGGCGACCTGGATGTGATCCTTCTGGGTCAGGGCTTTACCTGGCTTGACACCGGAACTCATGAATCTCTGGTGGAAGCCACCAATTTTGTAAAGACCATTGAGACGCACCAGCACAGGAAGATCGCCTGCCTGGAGGAGATCGCGTACTTAAACGGCTGGATCACCAAAGAGCAGGTTCTGGAAACCTATGAAGTGCTGAAAAAGAACCAGTACGGAAAATATCTGAAAGACGTCCTGGATGGAAAATACGTGGATAAGCTCCACGGCTAAGGAGGAAATCAACTATGAAGATCATCGTAACAGGAGGCGCCGGTTTTATCGGCTCCAACTTCGTTATCCATATGGTAAAAAAATACCCGGAGCATGAGATCGTAAACC
>DWZA01000080.1 GCA_019118365.1 Candidatus Lachnoclostridium stercoravium
CAAGAAAGGTCCAGCCTTATATCAACAAAGAGGAGTACATGGAGCAGAATCTGGAGCATGATGTGACGCAGATGCTCCATGAGATCGGTATTCCTGCACATATCAAAGGTTACCAGTATTTAAGAGATGCTATCGGGATCTCAGTAGAGGAAAAGGATATGCTGACTTCCGTAACGAAGATCCTCTATCCGACCATAGCGAAACGCCATCAGACAACGCCAAGCCGTGTGGAACGGGCGATCCGCCACGCCATCGAAGTGGCATGGAGCAGGGGAAAGATGGACACGATCAACGAGATCTTCGGCTATACAGTAAGCAATGGAAAGGGAAAGCCTACAAATTCGGAGTTTATCGCGCTGATCGCGGATAAGATCCGGCTGGATTATAAGCGGATGCAGTGAGAAGAAGGAGATCCTATGCTGTGAAAGATGGAGGCGAGAGAGGCTGCATGCGAAGGAATATCCGAAATTAGAAAAAGGTATGAAAAAAGTACCGCTGAGAAAAGAATTTTAGGAGCATAAGCCGTAGTAACAAGCGGTAACTACCCCTGAAAAATACTTTTTGGTAATTTCATCCGTACTTTTCGGCATGATGTACCCCTGAAATCCTGTTTTTCTTATAAAGAGCCGTACTGATAGGCCGAAGAATACGGATGAAATGAGATTTTTTGATTTCACGGGGGTATTTACTGGCTGCAGGTACAGATGGAAAATGAGATTTTCTGTTCTAAGCGGTACTTACCTGCTTAAAGGTACAGATGAAATAAGATTTTTTGATTTATCAGCGGTCTGAGCGCTCAGCCGTGAATCTTCTTGGACGCACGTCATGCGTCCAAGAAGCGGGATGGGGACCATCCCTATGCAGGGAGGTGTGCGAAAGGATTCGTTCAAGCAAGCTTGACTCACCTTTCCGTACACCTTCCTGCGCACGGCTATTAAAGAAGAAACCGTTGAAAGCCGATCGCAGCGTGCTGCGCACAGCTGCGATCGCTGGAGAAATTCGGAAACCGGCCTGACGGCCTTCTTCCTCATTTCGCCCAGGTTGCCAAATGCCTGTGCATCCTTGCGTGCAAGCACGCAGTCTGCACAGTCGCTTGGCAACGCTTTCAACGTAAAAATCCTGAAAAAGATGAGAATAAGTCTTCCTAAATTTTCTGAATTATTGTATACTATAGAGGAAAGAGTCTGTTTAGGGAAGACAGGCGATCTTAGTGTTGCAAGGAGGGTTTATTTAGATGAAGAAAATACTGTTTGTTGCTTCGGAGGCCGTGCCTTTTATCAAGACGGGAGGACTCGCCGATGTAGTTGGTTCCCTGCCGAAATGCTTTGACAAAGAATATTTTGATGTGCGGGTTATGATCCCCAAGTATCTGTGTATTAAAGAAGAGTGGCGCAACCAGATGACCTATATCAATCATTTTTATATGGACTACCTGGGACAGAGCCGCTATGTAGGTATCCTTCAGTACGTATATGAAGGGATCACATTTTACTTTATTGACAATGAAAGCTATTTCTGTGGCCCGAAACCTTATGGCGACTGGTATTTTGACCTGGAGAAATTCTCCTTCTTCTGCCAGGCTGCGCTGTCTTCACTTCCAGTGATCGGCTTCCAGCCGGATATCGTTCACTGCCATGACTGGCAGACAGGACTGATCCCGGTTTATCTGAAAGACAGGTTCCGCGGAGGCGAGTTCTTCTGCAATATGAAGTCAGTGATCACGATCCACAACCTGAAGTTCCAGGGCGTTTGGGATGTGAAGACGATCCAGAGATTTTCCGGCCTTCCGGATTACTATTTTACCCCGGATAAGCTGGAAGCATACAAAGACGGCAATATGCTTAAGGGCGGCATCGTATATGCGGATGCGATCACTACAGTCAGCAACACATATGCGGAAGAGATCAAGATGCCGTTTTACGGCGAGGGACTGGACGGCCTTATGCGCGCCCGGTCTAACAGCTTAAGGGGTATCGTCAACGGTATTGATTACGATGAATTCAATCCGGAGACAGATCAGTATATTGTCCAGAAGTACAATGCTAAGAATTTCCGCAAAGAAAAGGTAAAGAATAAGACTGCGCTCCAGGAAGAGCTGGGTCTTCCGGTAGATGAGAAGAAATTTATGATAGGCGTAGTTTCACGGCTTACAGATCAGAAAGGATTCGATCTGATCCAGTGCGTGATGGATGACCTCTGTTCCGACGACGTACAGCTGGTAGTGCTTGGAACGGGAGATGAGAAGTATGAGAACATGTTCCGCCACTACGACTGGAAGTACCATGACAGAGTTTCCGCGAATATCTATTATTCTGAACCGATGTCCCATAAGATCTACGCAGCCTGTGATGCGTTCCTTATGCCGTCCCTGTTTGAGCCATGCGGATTAAGCCAGCTGATGGCGCTCCGCTACGGCACAGTCCCGATCGTAAGGGAGACGGGAGGCTTAAAAGATACGGTAGAACCTTACAATGAGTATGAGAGCACAGGAACCGGCTTCTCTTTTGCAAATTACAATGCCCATGAGATGCTCAGCTGTGTTCAGTACGCGAAATTTGTATATTACAACAAAAAGAGGGAGTGGAATAAGATCATTGACCGAGGAATGGCAAAAGACTACTCCTGGAATTCATCAGCAAAGAAGTATCAGGAGCTTTACGACTGGCTTGCAGGTTTCTAGTGCTCATCAGACGGATCGGGAATACCTGGACTGCGTCAGGGATATCCTGGAAGACCCGGTATTTCAGTCTATGGATCGTTTTATCCAGCATGGCCATACTACATGCAGGGAGCATTGCATCCAGGTGTCGTATATAAGTTACTGTATATGCAGAAAATATGGATGGGATTTCGTGGCGGCAGCCCGCGGAGGGCTGCTCCACGATTTATTCTTGTATGACTGGCATACCCATGCAAAGGAGACGGGAAAGCATTTTCACGGCTTTACCCATCCCAGGACGGCGCTGGAAAATGCACAGAAATATTTTTCCATTACAGAGAAAGAGAAGGATGTCATCCTTCGCCATATGTGGCCGCTGACGCCTATCCCGCCCAAAAGCATGGCAGGTATGGTCGTCGTTTTGACGGATAAGCTGTGCAGCCTGGCAGAGGTAGGAAACAGCATAAGGGAAAAAAGCTCAAAGATACTGGGGCGAAAAAGAATTGCTTAGGAGAAAAACACATGGATTTTTTTAAAGGACTGGCAGATAATCAGGTGCTTATCAGCGCGCTTGTAGGCTGGACGGTAGCCCAGCTGCTGAAAACGATCATTGATCTTATCCTGAACAGGAGCTTTTCGGCAGAGCGCCTTGTGGGTTCGGGCGGGATGCCCAGTTCCCATTCCGCTACCGTATGCGGTCTGACTACTGCGGCGGGACTTGTCTATGGGGTAAGTTCCTTTGAGTTTGCCATCTCGTTTGTGCTGGCTTCTGTCGTTATGTATGATGCCATGGGAGTACGCCGGGAAGCGGGAAAGCAGGCAAAACTTTTGAATATGATCCTGGAACAGGATTCGTTTCGATTGACAAACGAAGCATTTCAGCAGAGGCTGAAGGAACTGATCGGACATACGCCTCTTCAGGTCCTGGCAGGTGCTGCTCTTGGCATAGCTCTGGCGTTTGCCGTGGACGGCTGCTATGCTTAAGATAACGGATAGCTGCGCTTCCTTTTTGGATGGGCAGCTCTTTTTACTTTATAGATATCAACAGGAGGAAATATGGAGATCCTATTGGCTTCCGCATCTCCCAGAAGGAAGATGCTTCTGGAACAGATTGGCATATTCCCAAGGATCATTCCAAGTGGAATAGAAGAAAAAGTAACAAAAACAGAGCCTTCCGAGGTGGTCATGGAACTGTCGTCTATGAAGGCGGAGGATATCGCGTACAGATATCAGGAACAAACAGGAGAAGGGATCGTGATCGGCGCGGATACGGTGGTGGCTGCAGAAGGCCGTATCCTTGGCAAGCCTGCTGATGAGAAAGAGGCTGTCCGGATGATCGCTATGCTGCAGGGACGCGGCCATCAGGTGTATACCGGCGTTACGCTGATCCGGATAAGAGAAGGGAAAGTACAGGAAAAATGCACCTTTGCGGAAGAAACAGAGGTTTTCGTCTATCCGATGGATGAAGAGGAAATAGCCGCGTATGTAAAAAGCGGCGATCCGATGGACAAGGCGGGAGCCTATGGGATCCAGGGAGCGTTCGCGGCTTATATAAAAGGGATAAAAGGGGATTACAGCAACGTAGTAGGACTTCCGGTGGGAAGGACATATCAGGAAATGAAGAAATGGCTATAAGAAGAGCAGGAGGAAGACATGATCAAGCTGATAGTTTCTGATATTGACGGGACTCTGGTCCCGGAAGGCACCCATGATATCGACCCAGAGCTGTATTCCGTGATCCTGGAGCTGAAGGAAAAAGGGATCCAGTTTGCGGCGGCCAGCGGCCGCCATTGGACCAGCATCGATAAATTTTTCGCTCCGGTCAGGGACAGGATCTTTTATCTGGCGGATAACGGAGGATATCTTGGCATCCACAGCCGCCCGCTGTTCGTGGAGACGATCCCCCAGGAAGCGGCGCTGCAGTTTATCTCGGATATGAAAAAGATACCGGATATGGAGATCGTGGTCAGCTGCCCGCAGGTGACCTATCTGGATTCTGGGAACGAAGAGTTCTGTTCCTGGATCAAAAATGGGTATCTTTACGACGTGGAGAAAGTTTGCGATCTGAGGCAGATCAAAGATCCGATCACAAAAGTTGCCTGCTACAGCGAGAAAAACCAGCAGGAGGCTTACCTGCAGGCGCAAGAAAATTACAGCAGCTGCGGGGACGTAGTGATATCAGGAGCCGCATGGATCGATCTTATGCCTT
>DWZA01000081.1 GCA_019118365.1 Candidatus Lachnoclostridium stercoravium
CATCTTTCTCATTGTCATACTCTCCTTTTTCTGCTATTTTTCAGAACTCCATTGCTTCCAGTTTTGCAAAACTCTCTCTTATCATTTCTTCCGTTACTGCGTAGGGATTGTGGCGGATATCCGGCATTGCCGCGATCTTCGGCAGGACCTCTTCCAGCTCTTCTTCCGATACGCCGATGTCCCCGATCCTTACGGGAAGTCCCACCTCTTTGTGGAAAGCGTACAGCCGGTTAAATTCTTCCTCCTGCCCGTCTGTAAGCAAGAGGATCAGGATCCCAAGAGCCACTACTTCTCCGTGCATGTGCTCTTCCTCCACATGCTTCAGAGAGGTGAGCGCGTAATAAACGGCGTGGCCCATGCCGGTGTTGTAATCGATCTTATGCTCTTTTGTCACCAGGATTGAAACGATCGCCGTAGTAACGATAACCGCCAGGACTACCTGCTCCAGTTCGTAGGATATTTTCCCCCTGCCATTGTCTTCCCAGGCTTTTTTTCCGTATTTCAGGATCGGATCCAGGCACATCCGGCTCATGCCGATCCCCAGGGAGTAAAAATGGGGCAGTTCCTCGCCTCTGGAAGATACGGTCGCTTCATAATATTTCGCAAATGTATCTCCCATACCCGCCCACATGTATTTCTGAGGCGCCCCGGCGATAATTCCTGCATGGATAAAGGTGTGGGCCGGCGGCCGGTCAAAGAAAAACGGCTCTTTAAACCTTCCGTCCGGTTCGTACATAATAGAAACGCTGGTGCAGGCGGCGCAGGTAGAAGCGATCGTAGGAAAGGCAAATACCGGTTTTCCCATTTTTACGGCAGTACATTTTCCCGTATCCAGAGCCTTCCCTCCGCCTACGGCAAAGATCATATCCGCTTCCTGCACTTCTGTCCGTTCTATCAGGCTCCGGACATTTTCAAAAGTACATTCCCCGCCGTACCAAAGCAGTCCTGTGATACGGATCCCGCCTTTCGAGGCTTCTTTTCCGATCTGGCCCGCCGCTTTCTCCATGGCTGTTTTCCCGCCGATGATCACTGCAGATCTGCCGTAAGCGTCACAGATCTCCCCGATCTTTTCATAGATCCGTTCTCCTATGGAATACTGAGGTAAATAAATGCTGTAGTTCTCTAACATACCCGCGCTCCTTTCCTAAAATGCGATTGTTACCCTAAAACAAAATATCCCCGGCGCAGGCATAAACCTGTGCCGGGGACGAACCGATAAAATATATGGCCGTGGTGCCACCCCTGTTCTCAGAACTATGGTTTTTATGAAAGATGATCGCATACGCGATCACCCTGAGCTTTCATAATAAAAAGCAGATATACTCCAGCTATGGAATATATCTGCCACCCAGTCTGACTCGATCTTCAGGTACGTAAGCGGATCCCGCTCTGATACCCTTTCCTTTAACGCAGGACTACGGCTGCAGCTACTTGGAAAAATCCCTTTCGCCTCGCATCTCCCAAACCCATTCCATACAGCCCTTCATACCGGTTTCCACCGTACCCGGCTCTCTGTGATGTCCCTCTGCATGTACTCTCTTTGTTCAACGATTTTTGGTAATCTGTATTTATTTTTTGAATTTTTCACAGTTTAGCATGATGTTTCTAAAATGTCAATCACTTTTTCTACGGAATATGGATTTCCTGATATTCTACGATCAGCCCTGTAGCCGGATCAAATACCGGGATCCCCTGTATGTAAATAAAATCTCCCCGGTTTCCTGCCTCGAACCCCGTTATAGTCCCATCCATCTGGGCCTCCACATAGGGCTGTTCTTCCGTCACATACTCTTCAAAGGACACAGAAGAGCCGGAACCTTGCTCGGTCTGTATCGTGGATACCCCATATACGGTGCAGTCTTTTGCAAAATAAAGGGAGCCGCTGTAAATCGTTCCGCGGAAAATAGCATCGCCGTCATAGGAGCCGATCAGCCCCGTTCCGTCTTCTCTTACTTCCAGATAGCAGTCCGCCTCTCCATCCCCGTAGGAAGACATCTCATAGCCGCCGTTCCCATCCGGTCCGATCACAGTCAGGGTTTCCGAGGATTCGTTCCCGTTCTGGTCCGGGATAGAAACAGTGAAGGAAAATCCCGGCGCCATCTGGCTGATCACCTCTTCCGGCAGGATATAAGGCACGCTGATGGCTGCGTTGGTCACTTCAAAATAGTCTCCCCGGTCGATAAACTCTGCATCCTGTTCGCCCCAGGCAGATCCCATGGTAGACCCGCTCATATGCCATGCGGTGACGGTACTCCAGATATCGTCAGGATCCCATTCAAACTGGGGATAAGCCATAGCCGCGTTGTAAGGCCCCATTAAAGCCGGATCCCCTTCCAGGCTGTCTGAAAGGTCTGCATCTTCCTCTTCGCTTTGCGCGTCCCCGCTCTCTTCCTGGGAATCCCCATCCTCAGAAACCAGCGTCGTTCCGTCAGGAAGAATATTTTCCGTGCCTTCGTCGTGCTGGGAAGCATTGCCGCTCCACATCACCATATCATAAGCCATCGTTGAAATATCGCCGCTGTACATTGCAAACTGACGGCTGTCGTCCACAAAAAGCTGCTCTTGATCATTGGGGACATTAAAATAGTCTCCCCAATCTATCGCAGCCGCTTCCCGCTCCGCAGGCGACAGATCCTGATAGGCCTCATATACCTCGCTATTCTCTATAATCGTACCGTGAAAAGAAAACATAGAATCTTCCAGTTCTTCCCAGTTTTCCACCACGGATCTGGATGGATCCAGCCAGTCAATGCTCACTGAAGCAGAAAATTCTCCGGCAGGATTTCCCTCTGTATCATACGTCCCGGCAATCGTATAATCCCTGGCAATGCCATTGTCCCCTTCATACAGGCATTCTCCGGAAATCTCTCCGGTTAATCCGCCGTTTTCATATGCAGCCCGGCTGATCTCCATATAATTTGACGGGATCGTCTCCCGCCAGGATTCATAGGTACAGGAGAATGACAGCAATTCCCCATCTGGGACTCCGTCTGCAAAGTCTCCCAGATATCCAATGACAGAATACCGGATCTCGCCTTCGTGATCCCCTCTTGTCACATACCTGCTTATGGTCCTGATCGCCAGCTTATGGCCTTCCAGCTCCGTGCTCAGGTCCTCTCCGTCAAAGATGATAAACTGATTTGGAAAATGCTCTCTTTCCAGGCGGTAAAGGGTCATAAACGCCGGCCAGAAGGTTTCATAGACTCTTTCATAGTCTCCGCTTTCCGCCGCATCATAGATCGCTTCCAAAGCCTGCCGTTCCTCGTCGGTCAGGACATAACCGGCCGCCCCGGCGTCTTCCGCGCCGGAAGTATCGCCGACCGCCTCCGCTTCCTGGCCTTCCACTGCCTCTGCTGCCGGCTGAGGCGACGTCAGACGGCTGGCCGCATAGAGTCCGCCGGCGGCTCCTGCCCCGGCCACGACGCAGACGGAAGCGGCGATCGCTGCTCCCTTGACGCCGATCGCTTTGCCAAACAACGTAAGGCCCGCCTTTCCTGCCGCAGAAGCCGCTGAGGCTCCCATGGAGCCTGCGCCTGCGGAACCTGCTGCCGTACCTGAAGCTCCCATGGAGCCTGCCGCCTGTCCTGCTG
Source organism: Candidatus Lachnoclostridium stercoravium (assembly GCA_019118365.1). Lineage (GTDB taxonomy): Bacteria > Bacillota > Clostridia > Lachnospirales > Lachnospiraceae > Lachnoclostridium_A > Lachnoclostridium_A stercoravium. The sequence continues at coordinate 3,591 of DWZA01000081.1, forward strand.
CTCCCATGCCGCTTCCCGCACCGCCTGAACCTGCTGCAGAACCAGCGGAGCCTGAAATGCCGGACACGCCTGCATTTCCTGCAGAGCCTGCCGCCCCGGCTCCTTCTCCGGCCCCGGCAGAGGCCGACGCCGCTCCTGCCTGCGCAAGTCCCGCGCCGGATGCCAAAGCCGCGGTCTCCCACGGAAAGAGAAAGCTCTGTGCCTGCTGGCGGAACAGCCAGTAAAGGAATGGAACAAGCGGCATGCAGTAGAGCTTGGTTCCCTGCTTCTCCAGTACAAGAACTTTTTCTTTTATCGCCTTTCTGCCGTAATTTAAGCGGCTCTTTACCGTTCCTTCCGAGCATCCCATGATCTCTGCAATCTGTTTCACAGAGCAATATTCCATGTAATGAAGGACAATTGCCATTCTCTGGTCGTCGGACAGGTCGTCGATCATCTCCTGTACCAGGCGTTTCGTCTCTCTGTAATCCACAGTGGCTTCCGGTGAAAACTGCCCGCTTTCGTCTTCAAAATCCACATTGGCCTCTTCATCGTCCTCTGAAGCCAGCTGGGAAAAGAGCAGAGGCTTTTTCTTCCTCAGGTAATCCTTGCTTTTATTGGTAACGATCATGTTCAGCCAGCCCTGGAATTTTGCCGGATCCGTCAGGCTGTCCAGGCTTTCGAAGGCCTTTACATAGGAATCCTGCAGGATGTCCCAGGCCTGGTCTTCGTCCTTCACCAGCTGGGCCGCAAGATAATAGGCCCTTCGGTTCGTATCCTCATATAATTGCGTCATGGCCTGCTGGTCGCCCATCCTGGCCGCGGCCACAAGATCCTTCATTGTCATTTGCATAGTTTTTTCCTTTCTGCTTGCTGCACTTGACTTTACTGCTTGCTTTCTACTATTAAGACGAAAACTCAGCCGATCCGGTTTTATATTTTTTGTAACAGGTCAGGACGGCGTGCCCCCTAAGGTATGACCATACGATGCTTCTTGTCCGGCACAAGGCCTGGCAAGAAGATGTGCCGTCCTGAACTGATACATTTTTAAATTTCCTTCCTTTGGTTCCAAATGATCACATCTATTATACTCAGATTTTTGCGTATATTCAAGAAAAATCACCCTTGACTCCCCCACATCAGCCGCCGATATTGTAACGATCACTCCGGGATAAGGATCCCATACTCCAGATCCTCAAGAGTAATTTGATCATCGTCGTCTAAATCCGCCTCCAGATAGATCGTGCAGGGCGTTTCTGCTGCTGTTCCAAAAGTCTTTATAACCGGTTCGTTGGCAGTAAAGGTTATATAGTTTCCTCCGCCAAAATGGCGATCCTGGCTCTCTGTCCATGTGTTTGCAGTATCATTGGCAAAGATTCCCCGGCAATCCTCTGCCGTCTCAATATCATCTGCCAGGATCCCAGTAGGTAAATAACCATATTTCTTATAATATTCGCCTAAAGAAATGCTGACAACCGGACAATCTCTCATCGCCGCAGGCGCATCCGTAGGGTTATAACAACGAAGTTCCGCTATTCTCTTTCCGTATTTTTCAATACTGAGAAATCCTATATCATGAGGGCTTACCTCTTCTTCCAGATCGTCATCCAAAACAATATTTTCCTCGCTGCTTTCCACAAGATCATACAATTCTCCTGTAGTCATTCCAAGATCAATCACTACATCTCCGAATTGTATGCTCCCATATCCCAGACTGGAAGAAAGGATTTCGTCTGTCGGGTCTGAACGGTGAATGCCAACCCAAGATTGGGAAGAAGTAATACTCTGACTGATTCGTGTTGCCTGGAAAGTTGTGGGATCTGTAGAGAAATTAACTCCAGCTGTAGGTTTAAACATTGCGAAAAATCCGTCTAATTCTGTAACATTATAGGTTGGAAGTGAGAAATACAAATTAGAAGGATTGCTGGAAGAAGCCTTCAGCTCCCTGTCGCTGTATCGCTCCTGGATATCGTTATAAGTCAGCCCCTCCCCATCACAGCGGATGCCGCCGGCAAGATAGGCATACTCCAGATATTCGTCTTCTATATTCAGATCAAGATAGTAGCAGTCTTCCAAAAGCATCGCTTCATTGCTGCCAGCAAAATCATGTACAAAAGCATAGGCCAGAGGCGTTCCGTTGTTCATAATATAAAGGCACAACTTGTCAGGTACCATCAGCTGTGGGTTATAAGGGGATTCTGGCTCTCTTTTTCCTGTCATTAAGGTCAGATCCTCTTTGCTGTTTTCCACCGCTTCCACCAGATCAGCAACTGTGCCCGGCATTTGGAAGACCATATCCAAAAGCTGGATTTTTCCGTCCTCGAACTCTGCGGAAACCATCTCCGGAAGGGCTTCGTAATGTTCCAATTCTCCCGACGCTTCTGCTGCTTCCTCTTCCTGTTCCTTTTCTGCGGCTACACTGGCGTCGTACTCCTCTGCCGCATCTGAAAACGCTTTTTCAAATTCGTCTGCTGACATAGTAGCCAGATCCTCTTCCGTGATCTTTTTGCTTCCTCCGCATGCCGTAACAGTCAGAGCCATACCTGCCATCATTGCCGCCATCATCATTTTCCTTCTTTTCATAACTTTTTCTCCTTTCATTTCTGGGTTTTCCATATTCTTAAAAGTTACAGGATCTTCATCCTTATACTTTAAAGACGATCAAGAAACCATTCCGGTTTTAATTTTTTTAAAAATTTTTTTTATTCAGGAGAATAATATATATGAAAAGAGCCGGAACCCCGACGGATCATCAAGGCCCGGCTAATAAATCATAAAGCCAAAATAACAATTCAGCCGCACGGCTGAAATGCTATAATAAAAAGCGGGTGATGGGAATCGAACCCACGTATCCAGCTTGGAAGGCTGGTGTTCTACCATTGAACTACACCCGCAAAAAGAAATATGAAATTGTCTCTGTCTGTCCGACAGATCGTCGGGGTGACAGGATTCGAACCTGCGGCCTCCTGGTCCCAAACCAGGCGCTCTAGCCAAACTGAGCCACACCCCGGAACATGAGAGCTGTCTCTGATCGGACAGCATCTCTCGCTAAGCACAATGGAAATTATATACGATGCATTTTCTCTTGTCAATCTATTTTTCCAGATAATTGATGGTATAATGGGCTTCTCCCTCCCGGTCGATCTCCATCATGATATACGACGGCTTTCTTCCGTCCTGTCTCGGATAGGAGATACTGCCCGGATTCAGCACGGTCAGTTTATCTGCATAATGAAGATACGGCTGGTGGGTGTGGCCGAACATAACGATATCCACGCCCCTGTCAAGCCCCTCTCCGATGATCCTCTCCGGTCCCAGAGAGACGCCGTAGTAGTGGCCGTGGGTGATCAGCGCCTTATAATTTCCGATCCGGATCTCCTTTTCCTTATCCAGCCGGGAAAAGAAATCATTATTTCCCAGTACGATCTCAAAACGGCATTCCGGATTCAGCCATTTGGCGATCCGCTCCTCGCTGCCTTCTGCATCTCCCAGATGGATCAGCATATCGATCGGACAGACCTTTTCCAGGAGCAGCCGCAGATTTTCGTCTCGCCTGTGAGTATCACTTACGATCAAGATCTTCATTTTGAAGCCTCCCCATAAAGCTTTTTCAATTCTTCTTTCATCAATTCCAGAGCCTTTCCTCTGTGGCTGATCTTGTTCTTCTGCTCAATGGTCAGTTCTGCGGAAGTCACGCCAAATTCCGGGATGTAAAGGATCGGGTCATAGCCGAATCCGCCTGTTCCCGCCGGTTTTTCCGCGATCTGGCCTTCCATGGCAGCTTCTGTATGCAGAACTCTTCCATCAGGAAGCACCGCTGCGATAGCGCATACAAAACGTGCGCTCCGCTCCGCTCCCTTTGCTTCTTTCACACGGTCTATGATCGCCTGGTTCTTGATCTCATAGGAAGTATCCTCGCCCATGTACCGCGCGGAATAGATCCCCGGCTCGCCCCCAAGATAATCCACCACAAGGCCGGAATCATCCGCCAGAACGATCCCTCCGGTCTTTTTCCACACTGCGCGGGCTTTGATCTCCGCGTTTTCCCCAAACGTCTTCCCATCTTCCACAATATCTACGTCGGCCCCAGCTTCCTTCATGGAAAGGATCTCCATTCCCAGATCCGCCAGGATCAGCCTGACTTCCCTCATCTTGCCCTGGTTTCCAGTGGCAAATACGATTTTTTCCTTCATGATTTTATTTCCTCCGTATATGCTTTCAGGCAGATGTTGCATTCCTGCTTTTCTTCCACCCGTTCCCAGATCTCTCCCTGTAGACTAATATAACCTTCTCCGTCTGTCAAGTCAATGCGGCACTTTCCGTCCTGTGCGTCGTATTCGATGGCCACCGGATGATCTTTTCCCGGAGTATATATCTTAACGATCACTCCGAAACGCTCCCCTGGTTCCAGAGCGAACTGGTTTTCCAGAGGGATCGTATAGTAACCGGCATCCTTTAAAGAGCCTGCGGCCGCCTTTTCCCGTTCCGTAAGCTTCCCGCCTTTTGCAACATAGATCTCATAGGAAGTATCCGGCCCTGTAGCGTAGAAGCCGACCGCCTTTAACGTTTCTTTTCCCTGAGCCTCGTAGATATTGGCAAACCAGGCGTTTCCCAGGGGACCGTCAGTCCCGTATCCCATCTGGCCTACCCAGCCGCACAGGTCCGTCTGATAGATCCTGCTGTAATTATCCGGTTCTTCGATCCCGGTATAAACGATATTGTGAAGGCCAATGTTCGTGTCATAATAAGACACATAAAAACAGCCTCCGTCCCCAAAGGCCTCTCCCCAGCTGTTCATGCAGAGAAACGCTCCGTCGTCCGGCGGAGGGATCCGAAAATATTCCTTCGGAAAATCGTCGTCCCAGCCGATGATCACAGAGTCGTGATTCGGGCTTTCCTTCCCGTCATAATAATATGACCCATGGTCCGGGTCATAGTCCTGAGACTGGCTTTGGGAATTTTTCATAGATGTATACAGGGAGCTTTGGACTCCGCCGTACTCCAGGACAGCCTGTTTGATGGCATCATAATCCTTTGGTTTCAGGATCCGGATCTCCTGGACGTGTTTTACTGCAGAAAGGCCGGAAGGCGAAACCTTATCCCCATAGGGATCGTCCTGTTCCAGGACCGGCCCCTGCCAGGACAGCAGATACGCCATGGACATAGTATAATCTCCGCCGTCGTTCTGGCCCAGGAGAAAATTCTGATTCAAAGACATATGATCTTCTGAAAAATCCAGTTTTTCTTCCGGAAGAAGGGACGCCTCCAAAGCCGTCAGCGAAGCGAAGGCCCAGCACGTTCCCAGGCTTCCCTGGTTTTTCACTGACGGCGCCCTGCCTTCTTTTCGTCCGTCGTAGGCGGACAGCAAGGTGACCGGCTCCGTCGCTTGCTTTTCTGGCCTTTCCTGCTGCGCCGGCCCGTCTTCCTGCCCGGATACGTTTTCTGCTTCCTGCTCCGATCCGCTTTCTGTTTCCTGTTCCGGCCCGTCTTCTGTTTCCTGCGTCGATACGTTTTCCGCTTCCAGCGTCGATGTACTCTCCATTTCCTGTTCCGGCCCGTCTTCTGCTTCCTGCGCCGATACGTTTTCTGCTTCCGCGCCGTCCGGCCTTGCGCCGCAGCCGGACAGAGCCAGGCATACTGCGGCGCAGATCCCTATATATTTCTTTATTTTATTCAAGCCCTTCTCTGCTCCCTGTCTTTCTTTTCGGCGGCTTCGGCCCCATAAACTGATAGAAATAGGTTTTCATCATGCCGTTATATATCTTTCTGTTTTTATCCGCCTTCCTGCCCATATATTTTTCCACGTCTTCATAAGCAGTGATGATATAGGCGGACCAGGAATCCAGCGCCGCAAAACGCTCTCCCAAAGTCTGGTACAGCGCCGGAAGGTTTTCCTTTTCCTCGATCCTCTCGCCGTAAGGCGGATTTGCGAAAAGAAAGCCGTATTTCTTCGGATGGCTAAGCTGGCTGACCGGGCGCTGCTGAAAATGGATCATATGTCCGACTCCCGCCGCCTCGGCGTTGGCTCTGGCCGCTTTTACGATCTCCCCGTCAATGTCATATCCCTGGATATCCACGTCCACATCGGTTTCCACCAGATCGTTGGCTTCCTCCAGCACATCCTCCCATTCTCTTTTCGGGATCAGATTTTCCCATTCCTGGGACAGGAACGTGCGCTTCATTCCCGGCGCCATGTTGGCCGCCATCATCGCCGCCTCAATAGGAAAGGTCCCGCTGCCGCAGAATGGATCCACCAGTATCCTGTCCTTTTTCCAGGGAGTCAGCATGATCAGGGCGGAAGCCAGCGTTTCCGTGATCGGCGCCTTGCTGGTCAACGTCCGATACCCCCTTTTATGAAGGGATACGCCGGTGGTATCGATCCCTACAGTAACGTTATCCTTATACAGAAATACTCTCAGCGGATAGCTGCTGCCTGTCTCCGGGAACCACTGGATCCCGTAAGCTTCTTTCATCCGCTCTACCATGGCCTTTTTCATAACCGACTGGATATCCGAAGGGCTGAAAAGCTTGCTTTTGATAGAAGCAGCCTTGGCCACCCAGAATTTTCCGTCCTTCGGTATGTATTCTTCCCATGGAACCGCCTTTGTTCCCTGGAAAAGTTCCTCATACGTAACGGCCTGAAAGCTCGCCGCCTTTAAAAGCACTCGTTCCGCCGAACGCAGAAATATATTTGCCCGGCAGATCGCTTCGTCGTCCCCCAGAAACGTCACTTTTCCATCTTCCACCTGGGAGATCTCATAGCCCAGATCCAGGATCTCTCTCTTTAATACTGCTTCCATGCCGAAATGGCAGGGCGCGATCAGTTCGTATATTCTCTTCAAAATCTCTCCGTCCTCCCGTTATCTTTCCAAAGTCATTTCTTTTACCAGTTCGTCTTCAAATGTCAGGATCCGAAACGTTTTGTCTTCCAGGATCCCGTATGTGTGGGGATTGCCTCCCTTAGGGATGGACACAGATCCCGGATTCCATATGGCGATGGTCCGTCCGTCTTCTTTCCTGACCGTATCCGCCCGCAGAAGGTGGGTATGGCCGTGGAGCAGAACGTCCCCGTCTGAAAGCGGCGGCAGATGGTCTTCATGGAAAATGTGGCCGTGAGTCACATAAATGGACGCGCTTCCGGCGCAAAGCAGGGCATAATCCGCCATAATGGGAAATTCCAGGACCATCTGATCCACTTCGGTATCGCAGTTTCCCCGGACAGCAAGGATCCTGTCTTTCCTCTCATTCAGCATGGCGATCACCTGCTTCGGTTCATAATCCCTGGGAAGGTCGTTGCGCGGGCCGTGGTAAAGGATATCTCCCAGAAGGAGCAGCTTTTCCGCTCCCGACCTGTCCCAGGCCTCCAGCATTTTCCTACAGTAATACGCCGAGCCGTGTATATCTGAAGCGATCATATATCTCATCTTTTTCGTTCTCCATTTCTCAATATCAGTACCATTTTAAAGCCTTATTCCAGCTTCTGTCAATCGTTCTTTCCCGGATACACGGCTGAACTGATACGCTTCCATCCCGGCAGGCCGCCTAACCGGCTCCGCTTTCTCTGTAATTACCCTTATAGAACCGATACCCGCCCGCCACGTTGACCACCGGATACCCCGCCGCGCTCAGGCGGTTGCATACCATCATGCTTTTGCTCCCCCTGCTGCAGTAAAATACAAGCAGCTCTCCCCAGGGAAGATCCGTGATCCATTGGTCTATATTTTCGTAAGGAAGATTAACAGCTCTTTTAAAATGAGATGCCTCGAAAGAAGGCGGATCCCTCAGGTCAATGATCCGCATATCCGCATTTTCATCCATCCACTGTTCCAATTGGCGAAAGGTGATCGTATCATACAAAATATTCTGAAGCCCCGACATTTTGATTTCCTTTCTTTATCCGGCTAACCGGAATATGACCTTCTCTAATACAGGATATGCGGACCTGTCCGTTTTGTTGATACCTGCCGCGGCTCCATATGCTTTCGTATAGGGGGGGGATCCCCTGTCCGGGCGCCGCGATGTGAAAAGTGTTCGCTTCCACAGCGGAACGTTTTTTGTTTCATAGGAAATGCAGCACTTTTTCGTTTTAACTCAATACACTCTTCCCCATGGAACGAAAAAAGGGCCGCCTCCCGTATTGGGAAACGGCCTGTTCTAGTAATCCTATCTGCAGTTCTGGGTTTTGTTCTTTCCACAGTTCTGGCTGCTGTTTTTGCTGTTGTTCTGAGAATTCCTGCTGCTGTTCTGGCTGTTGTCCTCATAGCTGTTGTTCTGAGAATTTTTGCTGCTGGAATTGTCCATATCATTGTAATGATTTTTGTTAGCCATTTGATAACCTCCTGATTCAAAAAAGAAATTTTTGTTACAGGAGTAGTATGCTCACAAAAATCTTATTTATACGCCGGCGTTTAAAACGGTGCGCCGGTATATGGTTTCTGCGGATATGCCCCGCTTTCCCGGATCATCTCTGCCGGTCCGGAGATATCCTGCCGATCCGGATCAGTCTCCGATCACGTTCATGATCTTCACCGGAGCGCGGTAATTCCATGGAGACGTCTTGATGCCTGTCTCATATGTAGAAGCGTGAACAACCTGTCCATTTCCAATATACATGGCCACATGGTTGATCGATCCGCCGCTGGAATAAAAGACCAGATCTCCCGGCCTCATCTGCTCCGCGCTGACCTGCTGTCCCTGACCGGCCTGGCTGCGGGAGCTCCTGGCTACGCTCACGCCTGCTCCGTTCTGGAGCACGTAGCGGGTAAATCCGGAGCAATCCACGCCTGTATGAGGATCGGATCCGCCATAACGGTAGCTGCCGCCTACAAACTGAAGAGCATAATTTACAAGGTTCTGCCTTAATTCATTCGAAGCAGCCTGATCCGCCGCTTCTCCTTCCGCCTGAACTTCTGTAGTAATATCTTCACCGTTCGGTCCGACAATAGAAATGCTTTCTGTATCCGCCGCAACATAGCCGTCTTCTCCGCCTACATCCAGACGGACCCAACCGTCGCCGACATTCTCCTCTACTGGAAATGTGGCTCCCTGGAGGGCTTCTGTCAAGACTTCCTCTCCGTCTACAGCAGTCTTAACAAGCACGCTGTCCGCAAGGATCGTCGCCTGATAATTCATCAAAAGGCCTGTCCCCGGCTCCGGAGACGCAAATGCCGTAACCGGCTGCGCTGCCGCCATCACTCCGCAAAACGCTGTAAGTCCGATCGCTCTTACAAACTTAAAATTCATATCCACTGACACCTCATACCTTTATATGTTCCCCAATACCAACTGACTTCTCTCTCACTTTTCATTTCCAGAAAAGCTATCGCCGCCCAGCTGATCCCTCCCAGCCAGACCGCTGTAAAAAATTACGTTTCCGTTCTAAATATTACATAATTGTTAAATCTTATTTCATTTTTATTATAATCCACAATCATTTCCCCGTCAACCTTTTTACATTTTTTTAATAATTTGCCACCAGTTCTGCCATGCAGATAAATATGCCTAAAGACTGGATGGGGAGCTTGCTCACCAGACAGTTTTCAGGCATATTTATCTATAGGGCGAACGCCCGACATGAATCATTTGACGGGCACCGGCAAATGATGAATGGCATGGCAGAACTGGCGAAATGGCAATTTTATCTGGCGATAGTCATCAAAAGACGTTATAATAAGCCCATAAACAAGAGTGCGCCTGCGGCAATCCATACACCCGGCCGCACGCGCCGCCTGGGAAAGCACGTCACGTTTTCTCCCATACGCTTCATAAAATATGGATATCAGAGCAGGCATCCCGGCCTCCAGAAAGGAATATTTATGTCTATTTTACCCTGGAAATTATTAGATTCAAAAACAATCATAAAGGACAACTGGATCAATCTCACCGCAGATTCCTGCCAGCTGCCAAACGGGACGGTGATCCGTCCGTTTTATGTGAACCATCTGAACGACTTTGTAGTTTCTGTCGCCGTTACGGAGGATGAGCATTTCATTCTGATCCGTCAATACCGCCACGGTACCGGGGAGGTGCTCCTGGAGCTTCCCGCCGGCTGTACAGAAAAGGGCGACGAAGACCTGGCGGTTTCCGCAGCCAGGGAGCTTTTGGAGGAGACTGGATTTCAGGGGAATCCGCCGGAATTTCTGTGCAAGATCGCTCCCAACGCTTCCTGCCTCAGTAATTACGCCCAGTGTTTCCTGATCACCGGCTGCCGCCGTATATCCGGCCAGCAGCTGGATTCTACGGAGGTGCAGATTGTCGGGCTAAACGGACATCTGTGCCATATTCGGCGGACAGTCTGAGACATAATTAGCGGACAAGTACGTACACATTAACCGGACAATAGATCTTCAGATATAATAAGCGCATCTCCTTAAAATGGAGAAATATTATATCTGGAGGTCCTACTATGGATTACAAAAAAGTACTACGGCTTCACTTTGTGAACCATCTTAGC
>DWZA01000005.1 GCA_019118365.1 Candidatus Lachnoclostridium stercoravium
GGGACACTTTGTCCACAAGTCGGAGCGTAGGACGAGGGACGGGGGCTTTCATATACGCCCTGTCTGCTGATGAAAACAGACCTGCGCTTGCGGCTCCACGCCACACAAGCACAGCCCTGTTTTCCTGCCGCCCCTCCCCGGCGGCAACGGCATTTTCACGGCAACGCCGACAGAGCGTATAACACACTACACTTTGCTTCGCAAAGTCGTGTGCCAAATGGGGGCGTTGCCCCCTTTGGAAACCCCCCACAAGAAAAGGCGGTACGCTACCCCTCTACGGGGCGCATACCGCCTTTTCTTGTTATCCAGCCCTCCGGCTGTATCGGTTGAGCAAAAGTCAGCGTGGGAATGGTGTGGTATCTTTATCTAAGTGAATCCCCGGATAGCCTGCCAGAAAACCCAGCACCGCGCCGATCACTGTGCCTAAAAACAGTGGTTCGCCGATGACTCCCAGCTTTTTCTGCATGGTATCCGCATTAAAATCGATCTTGTTGATCCCTGGCATCTTATCCATGATACCGTTTAAAACGTGGGCGATAGGAGCATAGGGAGCGCATACGGGAACCGGAAATCCAATGCCGGTCACCTTTTCTCCATAATATTCCTGGATCCTGGAAGATTCCAGATCCGCAATGCAGTTGATAATGATAAAGTTTGCCGCTACGATAAATATCGCCCAGCCAAAGCTGTTTGTCAGCGTGTAAACGATCGAGCCTACAAAGGCATAATGCCAGTAATTGAACAGGTCCATGGCGATGGTCTTTGTGGTTTTTGTAAGGATCATGACCACGTTCAGAGCCAGGCCAAAGGGGATCACGATCGCGCCCATCTGGGAGCTGTAGGCGATGGAGGAAGCCGCCGGCCAGCCGATATCCAGAACATTTAACTGCAGATCATAAATATCCGCGATCTGATTAACGACCGGACCCAGGTTGTCGGTAAGGAGCGTTGTAACTACGCTCAGTCCCACAAATCCTACTCCGACCGTCAGACCTGATTTTAAAGATTTCCCTACGCCAAGCCCGATGATCACGCCGATGATGGTAAATATGATCGGCATCATAACGCTTGCCCCAAGCCCGATAATATAATTTATTACGGCCATTCGATTCTCTCCTCTCTTACCCGAAAGCAGCCTTTAAACTTTCCCTGAAAAGGCGCTCCCGGACGCTTTTGTGGTATGTTTTGTAACAGTTCAGAATAGCCCCTGTTTTCCCGCCGTCCTGAACTATTACAATATTTTTTAATAGAGTTCCTGGAAGATCTTTAAAACTCTCGCCTCATCTAAGGGGACAAAGTTATTCTTCATCAGCCGTTCCTGGGTTTCCATTACAGTGCGGGCAAACCTTGGCAGATCGTCCTCGGTCACTCCATATTCATGGAGAGCTTTTTTCGGAAGCTGCTTATTTAAAAGCTCTTCCAGCTCATCATATACCTTATCTTCCGGGCAGCCTAACAGCTCGGTCAGTTTCTTATTTAAAACCGCCAGTTCTCCGTCTGTGCGGATCTCTGCGTAATTCTTCAAAACTCCCGTAAACATGGCGTAATTAGATTCTCCATGAGGAACATGGTACTTTCCTCCCAGCTGGTAGCTTAAGGCATGGACCGCCGCGCAGCCTGCCGTTCCAAAGGAGATCCCGGCATAATTGCTGGCAATGCAGAAGTCTCCCATGATCCTGTTTCTCGCTTCCACTCCGCCTTTTTCCACTTCCTGATAGCCTTTGATGATCATCTCGATCGCCTGATAGCCGAAAAGCTTCGTATATGGCGTCGCGTTTGGGGAAAGTACGGACTCTACTGCGTGAACCAGGGCGTCGATAGAGCTTGTGGCAAATACATAATTAGGAAGGCCGTATAAAAGCTCCGGGATCAGCACAGAAGTATCCGCATACATGTCCGGGCAGCCCATTCCCACCTTTGTTCCAAGGCGGGTCCGGTTAATGGAAGCCAGCTGGGTCACTTCGCTTCCTGTTCCGCAGGTTGTAGGGATCAGCACCAGGCCTGCCTTGCGCTTCAGGTTCGGAAGCTTATCAAAGATCGCGTCGATCCCCATTCCATCAGAAACAGAAACCACCTTGGCCATATCCATGACAGCTCCGCCGCCGATACCGATGATCCTCTTATATGGGATCGCTGAAGCATCCTGGATGATGGCGTCCAGCATTTCATCCGTAGGCTCTGTGGAACCATATTTATCACAGAACAATACGTGGGCTTCTTTTGCCGCTTCTTTAAAATACTGATTATAGATCACTTCGATCGTAACGATCAGGTCGTCTTTTCCGATCTTAAATTCATCTATAAATTCCTTTGCAGTATGAAACATAAATAATTCCGGTCCGATCGCTATTAATTTCATATATCTTTTCCTCCATTTATATCATGGGCATCCTGTTATCCGGATACCTGAATCAAAATTTTAAAACAGCTGTCTCCCTTTCCCGCCTCATCAAATGCATGCCTGATCTCGTCAAGGGGATAAATATCTGTGATCAGCCGCGAAAGATCTCCATCCAGCACATGACTGTTTATGATCTCGACGGCTTTTGCAAAATGCTTCTGCGTATGGAGCCTGACTCCTTTTATGCCGATCTCCTTCGCAAACACCCGTCCCAGATCCAGATTATTTTTATGGGAATTCATGGCCACCAGAACGATCACTCCGGCGTTTTTTACATTTTCCATGGCGCAGGCCATAGTAGAATCTTTTCCTACTGTTTCAAAGCACACGTCGAAACCGTCTGCGCCTCCCGCCTCTTTTACAGTTTCTTCAAAGGATGGATCCTCTGGAGAAGCTGTAAGGAATCCCATTTCTTCCAGGATCTTTCTTCTTACAGGATTGATCTCTGTGATCAGGATCTTTCCCGCTCCGGACAGCCTGCAGATCATGGCGATCAGCGTTCCGATAGGGCCTCCGCCGAATATCAGCGCCCTGTCTCCCACTTCCAGCCCTCCTGTCCGCACATCGTGGACAGCCACTGCCAGAGGCTCCGTAAGCGCCGCGATCCTGGGATCTGTACCCGGAGCGATCCGGTATGTCTTTCTGGCCGGGACTTTCACATATTCTGCAAAGCCTCCGTCCTGGTGGACGCCGATGATCCTTAAATTTCTGCACACATTTTCATGGCCGCTGACGCATGCCTGGCATCTGCCGCAGGATATCGCTTCCTGGGCGACTACCATATCTCCGATCTTAAGCCCGCAGCTTTCTCCATGCACCTTTACAAGCTTTCCTACAAATTCATGGCCTGCGACAAGAGGGAACTTTGCCGTCGGATGTTCTCCCCTGAAAATATGAAGGTCGCTGCCGCATATGCCTGTATACATAACTTGAACGAGAACTTCTCCTTCCTTCAGGGAAGGAGCTGGAATATCGCATAAATCCATATGATATGGGGACTGAATCACTGCTGCTTTCATATTGTTTACCTGCCTTATCTACTTTCTGGCAATGGCTTTTTTCGCTGCTTCTACAATATCCTCCACTGTTAAATGGTATTGCTCCGCCAGAAAATCCAGCGTTCCTACCTGGCCGAACCGATCCTGAATGCCGATCAGCTCCATGGGAACCGGGCAGTTTTTCACCACTGTCTCTGACACCGCCGCGCCCAGGCCTGTAGTAACCGTGTGGTTTTCCGCGCTTACGATCGCGCCTGTTTCCTTTGCCGCCTTAATAATAGCATCTTCATCCAGCGGTTTCCATGTAAACATATCTAAAATCCTGGCCTGGATCCCTTCTTTTTCCAAAACGTCCGCCGCTTTGATCGCCTGGCCTACGCAGAAACCGCTGGCAATGATGGTTACATCCTTTCCGTCCCGCACAGTCACTGCTTTTCCAACTTCAAATTCCGTACCGTCTTCATAGATCTTCATGCACTGCTTTCTTACGAGGCGCATATACTGCATCCCATAGTGGCCTGCCATATAACGGAGCACATATTTTAACATCGTGATATCCGTCGGTTCGATCACCGTCATTTCCGGCGTTCCCCGCATGATTCCCATATCTTCAAACGGCATATGAGTTCCGCCGTTTGTCTGGGCTGTGATGCCAGGATCCGAACCGATCAGCTTTACATTGGCTTTTGCATAAGCGCCGGATAAAAAGATCTGGTCGCAGGCGCGGCGGCTCATAAACGGGCCGAACGTATGGGCAAACGGGATCTTTCCCGTAAGGGACAGGCCTGCTGCCACTCCGATCATATTCGCCTCCTGTATCCCGCAGTCCACCGTGCGCTCCGGGTATTTCGCCTGGAAGGGCTTTGTTCCCATGGCGCCCATCAGGTCCGCGTCCATTACGATCAGATCTTTGTATTCCTCGGCAAGCTCCATTAATGTTTCACAGAAAGCAGCTCTCATTTCCTGGCTCTCCGGCCTTATTTCCTTCATTACCATAATTTCTTTCTCCTCTCCTTCTCTCTATTTCACTTTGATCCGTATCTTCCTGTCCTTTAAATCTGCGCGTAAGCTTCTTCCATCTCCGCCAGAGCCTGTGCCAGCTGCTCTTTGGAAACAGTCGGCGCGTGGCTGTTAGTCTTGCCGGCGATCTCGCTCCAGCCGTTTCCTTTGATCGTATGAAGGATGATCATCGAAGGCTTCTCCGGCTGCCTCTTCGCATTTTCGATGGCCATATGTATAGCCTGGATGTCGTGGCCGTTCACTCCCTGGGTGTACCAGCCGAAATCAGTAAACTTCGCTTCCATATCTCCCATGGCGCAGATATCGTCTGTAAAGCCGTCCAGCTGCAGCCGGTTCAGATCTACAAAAGCGATCAGGTGGTTTAATTTATGCTGCGGAGCAAACAGGGCAGCTTCCCATACCTGGCCTTCCTGGCACTCTCCGTCTCCCAGGATCAGGTAAACGTAATTCGGCTTATCTTCCATTTTCAGTCCGAGAGCAATGCCTGCGGCTGCGGAAGAGCCCTGACCAAGAGATCCTGTGGTCATGTCTACACCCGGAACTTTCAGGCGGTCCGCATGGCTTGGCAGATTAGTATTATTCTTGTTCACGGTCATAAGCCATTCCATAGGGAAATATCCTTTTAACGCCAGGGTAGAGTACAGCGCCGGCGCACAATGGCCTTTTGACAGTACCAGCCAGTCCCGCTCTTCCCATTTCGGATTTTTCGGATCGATCTTCATCTCCTGGTCATAAAGAAGAGCCAGCAGATCGGAAATAGAAAGAGAACCTCCTACATGCCCCATTCCGATCTCGCAGATCGTCTTCATCGTCTCCATCTGGATCTTTTTTGAAAAACGCTTTAACTCCTTTACCTTTTCTTCTGATAACATCTGACTCAATGAAATACCCTCCTTTAATTTTATAAAGTTATTTTTAATTGTATAAAGTTGTCTGTGATTGCATTATATCACATGTGTCGATTTTTGCAATAGTTATTTTATAATTTTTATATAATTTTATACAATCTTATCATTTATAATATTTTACCCTTGTGATTCATTGACAAACAGCCGGTAAAAAAATATAATAATTGCAGTAATAGACAGCCGTGCGCCAGGATATATGATAAAGAGCGTTACAAGCTTGCTTGTAAAAGCGATTTGACATATATCCTGGCATAGGGATGACATCCAGGGCTTCCCTCCAGCACATTCCGTGCTGGAGGGAAGCTGCACGGCTGTTACTGATCACAGAATGTTACTGCAGAAATCACAAAGAGGAGTTTAATGGAAATGAAAACTGGAAAGAACCTTTCGATCGCCGAATCGGTTTATGATTATATTGTAGAATTGATACTGACCCAGCAGATAAAGCCGGGAGAACGGATCCCTGAGGCGGATGTGGGACAGAAGCTGGGCGTAAGCAGGACTCCTGTCCGGGAGGCGATCCGCCGTCTGGAAAGCGAAGGCCTTGTGGTCGTCTCCACCAACCGCTGCGTGGAAGTCATTTCCTTTGACGAGCAGTCCCTTGTAAATATAGGGGTCATGCGGCTGGCTCTGGAGCAGACTTCTATCCGCCTTGCCGTCTACCGGGGGAGCAACGAGGATTTTAACCAGTTATATGAGATCGCAGCCGCCTGCAATGAAGCCGCTCAGGCAGGAAAGGTTTCTGAACGGATCCATCTGGATACGAAATTCCATCTGGCTTTAGCCCAGATCGGCAACAATCCTCTTCTGGTACGGTATCTTACCCAGCTGCTCAGACAGGTGGAACTGATCCAGTCCACAAGATATGTGGACGCTTCGGATGCTGTGATCCAGATCTCCGACCACTATCCGATCGTTGACGCCCTGGTCGCACGAGACGAAAAAAAAGCCCTGGAGATCTCCTCCAGGTCCATCATCGAATACTATCATCTGGACACTCAGCTGCCTATTTTTAATCTTACAGACAGCTTATGACGGCTGCCTGCCAGGCTTTTGGTGCAAATGAACATGTCGCTTACAGCGACATCACCATATATAAAAGCTGACCGCATACGCGCTCAGCGCTTGACAGAGCTTTCACAGTAAAAATCCGTTCCATCCCATACGTTTTCTGATGTATGGCGGAACGGATTTTCTATTATCTTATGCAACAGTTCAGGACGACACCTGTTTTCCCGCCGTCCTGAACTGTTACTTTCCTATTATGATTTCAGGCGGCTGGCAAAATCAGCCATAGCCTCTGAGATCTTGATCTGCTGCGGACAGACTGCCTCGCAGCTCCTGCATCCGATACAGGAGTCCGGACGCTTGTCTTCTGCAAGCGTTCCCACCACCATAGGCGCGATAAACCCGCCGCCGGTAAACTGGTGCTCGTTATAAAGCTCCAGAAGTCTTGGGATATCCAGTCCCTTCGGGCAGTGGCTCACGCAGTAATGGCAGGCGGTGCATGGAAGCGTCCCGTCCAGCATCCCGTCCGCGATAGCCAGAAGTTCTTTCATCTCATCCTCATTCAGCGGTCTTTCCGTTTCAAAAGTAGCGATGTTCTCTTTCAGCTGCTGGAAATTGGACATACCGGAAAGGGTGACCGCCACTCCTGGGATAGACTGGAGGAAACGGAAAGCCCATGCCGGGATCCCTTCGTCCGGACGCATACTCTTAAGCTTTGCTTCGTCTGTCTCGGAAAGCTTCGCCAGTTTTCCTCCTCGTAAAGGCTCCATGACCCATACCGGGATGTGATAGGAATCCAGAAGCTCCACCTTTTCTTTTGCATCCTGGAACGTCCAGTCCAGATAGTTTAACTGGATCTGACAAAATTCCATATGCTCCCCGTGGGCTTCCAGGAAACGTTTCATCACGTCCAGATTTCCATGGGCGGAAAATCCCAGATGGCGGATCCTGCCATTTTTCTTCTGCTCCATCAGGTAATCGAAGATCCCGTATTTCTCATCTAAATATGCGTCGATATTCATCTCGCACACATTGTGGAAAAGGTAAAAGTCAAAATAAGATACTCTGCACTTTTCCAGCTGTTTCTCAAAGATCTCCTGCACTTTATCCATATTGGAAAGGTCATAGCCAGGAAACTTTGTAGCCAGATAAAAGCTTTCGCGGGGATACTTTTCCAGAAGCTTTCCCATGACCAGCTCGGAATTTCCATTGTGATATCCCCAGGCTGTATCGTAATAATTGATGCCATGCTCCATGGCGTAAGCGACCATCTCTTCTGTCGCCGCCTCGTCGATCTCGCTGTCGCTGCCGTTTACCACCGGAAGCCTCATAGCGCCCATACCTAACGCAGAAAGCTCCAGATCCTGAAATTTCTTGTATACCATTGCTTGTCCCCTCTTTCTGAATATTCGTCCTGTCAGCGGATCTCTGCCCGGCCCTGTGTGCACATAAGCTTTGCAGAGTTATCTGATGACGCTTCTCATTATCATTATATATAAAATACAGCATATGACAACTACGAATTTTGAATGCTTCTCCATACGTTTCAGGAATGCAAAGTTTCTTGACAGATACAATTATAGAATATACAATTATTGCATATACAACTATGGAGGTGCACATTATGCTGCTGCGACTTTTTTCCTATATGGGAAAATACCGGAAGTTCGCCTGTCTGGCCATTTTCTGCATTACTGCAGAATCGATCTTCGAACTTCTTGTGCCTTTTATCATGGCTGACCTGATCGATATCGGCGTGGCTGGCGGCGACAGGGCCTATATCTATTCCAAAGGGCTTCAGATGGTGGTCTGCGCCATACTGGCCCTGATCCTGGGCGCCGGAAGCGCCCGTTTTTCCGCCCTGGCCGGGCAGGGACTGGGAGCCGAGCTGCGAAAGGCTCAGTATGAAAGGCTCCAGTACTATTCTTTTTCCAATATTGACCATTTTCGGGTATCGTCTCTCGTCACCCGCCTTACCAGCGACGTGACCAATATCCAGAATACTGTAGCCGCCGGGATGCGGCCCTTCTGCAGAGGGCCGGTCATGCTGGTCATGGCCACAGCGGCGGCATTTACCATGAACCGGGAACTGGCAGTGGTTTTCCTTGTAGCCCTTCCCGTCCTGGCTGTCCTTCTCTTTCTGATCATTCTCCGTGTCCGGCCTCTTTACTCTAAGATGCAGGGCGCGGTAGATACGGTAAACCGGATCGTCCAGGAAAATCTCACCGCCATCCGGGTCGTCAAGGCTTACGTCCGGGAAGGCTACGAGATCCATAAATTCGAAGAAGGCAACCAGAACTTAAGGAAGCAGTCGGAAACTGCTTTCTGTCTCGCTTCCCTAAACATGCCTTCCATGCAGTTTGTTATGTACGGGACGATCCTGGCGCTGATCTGGTTCGGCGGGGAGCTGATCCTGCAGGGACGGATGCAGGTGGGGGAACTCACCGGATTTTTAAGCTATGTGCTCCAGCTGTTAAATTCCCTGATGATGATCTCCAACGTTTTTCTTATGATGACCCGTTCTCTGGCTTCCGGAGCCAGGATCCTGGAAGTCATTGACGAAAAGATCGATATTACTGACGAGGATGCCAGGGATATCCAGGTGCAGCATGGCGCCGTCACTTTCGAGCACGTCTGGTTCAAATATAAGGCAGACGCGAAGGAATACGTTTTATCCGATATTTCCTTCCATATACGTCCCGGAGAGACGATCGGGATCCTGGGCCAGACCGGTTCCGCCAAATCCACTTTGGTGCAGCTTATTCCCCGGCTTTATGATGCCACAAAAGGCGTTGTAAAGATCGACGGGATCCCGGTGCGGGAATACCCGATCGAGCATCTGCGGGACGCCATAGCGGTCGTCCTCCAGAAAAACACTCTGTTTTCCGGTTCCCTGATCGACAATTTAAGATGGGGAAAGGAAGACGCTTCCATGGAAGAGATCGAAGAAGCCTGCCGCATCGCCTGCGTCGACGAATTTATCGGCCGCCTGTCCGACGGCTACAATACAGAAATGGGCCAGGGCGGGGTCAATGTATCCGGGGGCCAGAAGCAGCGGCTCTGCATCGCCAGGGCAGTCTTAAAAAAGCCAAAGGTCCTGATCCTGGACGACTCCACAAGCGCCGTAGATACGGCTACCGAAGGAAAGATCCGCAAAGCGTTAAAGGAAAAGCTGCCTGATATGACGAAGATCATCATCGCGCAGAGGATCTCCTCCGTCCGCGGCGCCGACCGTATCATCCTCTTAGACGACGGCAGAGTAAGCGATATCGGGACTCACGAAGAGCTCCTTGGGCGCAGCCGGATCTATCAGGAAATCTATGAATCTCAGAAGGAAGGAGTGGATCTGTAATGGCAGGGCCAAGATATATCGGCTTTAAAAAGCCCAAAAACACAAAAAAGACTCTTTTGCGCCTTTTAAGCTACCTGGGCCGGCACAAATGGAAGTTCTGCCTGGTGGCCGCCCTGGTCTTTGTCAGCGCAGGAGCCAATCTTATGGGAACTTATCTCTTAAAGCCTGTGATCAACCGCTTTATCGTTCCCGGAGACATGGACGGCCTTCTAAAGGCGGTCGCCGGCATGGCTGTCATGTATTTTTTAGGGGCCATGTCTACCCTTGGCTACAACCTGCTTATGGTAAAGACTTCCCAGCAGGTGATCCAGGAGATCCGCCAGGATCTGTTTTCCCATGTGCAGACTCTTCCCCTGAAGTATTTCGACGCCCACACCCACGGGGAGCTGATGAGCCGTTTTACCAACGACGTGGATACGGTGCAGGAAGCCATGAACAGCAGCTTTGCCATGATCATCCAGAGCTTTATGATGTTGTTTGGAACGATCGTGCTGATGATGGTATTAAGCCCGCTTTTGTCCCTGATCGTCGTAGTCTTCCTCATCCTCATGTTTTTCTTCATCAAAGTAAGCGGAAGCAGGAGCCGCAGATATTTTTCCCGCCAGCAGGCGGAGATCGGAAAATTAAACGGCTTCGTGGAAGAAATGATGGCCGGTCAGAAGGTGGAAAAGGTGTTCAATCACGAACGAAAGGACTTTGAAAAGTTCTGCGAGATCAATGAAAATCTCCGGAAAGAAGGCACCGCCGCCCTCAGCTTTTCCGGCATGATGGTCCCTACCATCGTCAGCCTCTCCTACCTGAATTACGCGGTATCCGCCTGCGTCGGCGGCATCTTTACCCTGACCGGGCTTTTAGATCTTGGCAGCCTGGCCGCTTATCTCGTATATGTGCGCCAGAGCGCCATGCCTTTAAACCAGCTGACCCAACAGGTCAATTTTCTCCTGGCCGCCCTTTCCGGCGCGGAACGGATCTTTGA
Organism: Candidatus Lachnoclostridium stercoravium; assembly: GCA_019118365.1. Lineage (GTDB taxonomy): Bacteria > Bacillota > Clostridia > Lachnospirales > Lachnospiraceae > Lachnoclostridium_A > Lachnoclostridium_A stercoravium. The sequence goes on from DWZA01000005.1 coordinate 10,664, forward strand.
GATGATGGAGGAAAAACCGGAGATCGACGAAGGGAAGATCACGCTCTGTAACGTCCGCGAAGAAGGCGGGCAGCTTCTGGAATGCCGGGAGGAAACCGGGCGCTTTGCCTGGAAGATCCCGGAAAATACCAGGGAAGGCTTTCGCTTTGTCCCCCTTCTTGGGGACGTGCGTTTTCACGACGTGGTATTTGGCTATACCCCTAAGAAAAACGTTCTCAACGGCATCTCCCTTTATGCCGAACCGGGGCAGAAGATCGCCTTCGTAGGCTCTACCGGGGCCGGAAAAACTACGATCGTAAACCTGATCAACCGTTTTTATGAGATCCGTTCCGGTTCCATCACCTACGACGGGATCGATGTGCGCGACATAAAGAAAGACGATCTGCGCCGCTCCCTGTCCATGGTCATCCAGGATACCCACCTGTTCACCGGTACCATCGCGGATAACATCCGCTACGGACGCCTGGATGCTTCCGACGAAGAGGTCCGTGAGGCGGCGCGGATCGCCAACGCGGATTCCTTTATCCGACGGCTCCCCGACGGGTACGATACCATGCTGTACAGCGACGGCAGCAGCCTCTCCCAGGGGCAGCGTCAGCTTCTTGCCATTGCCAGGGCAGCCGTCGCCAGGCCGCCTGTCCTCATCCTGGACGAAGCTACAAGCTCCATCGATACCCGGACTGAACGGTTGATTGAAAAGGGAATGGATGCTATTATGGAGGGGCGGACGGTATTTGTGATCGCCCATCGTCTTTCCACTGTCCGCAATTCCCACGCGATCATGGTCCTGGAACAGGGACGGATCATTGAGCGCGGCAGCCACGAAGAACTTCTGCGTCAAAAGGGACGTTATTATCAGCTCTATACAGGGCAATATGAACTGGAGTGACAGATATGAGCAATATAGATATAAAGACATTGCTGCGCCAGGCGGAGCTGGCCAGAAAGCGTATGCTCCGCCCCCGTTTCCTGGATATCGGCCTGACGGTCGGCCAGGGGCAGCCCCGGATCCTTCAGAACCTCCTGGAATACGGGCCTCAGACTCAAAAGGAGCTGGCGGACCACTGCTTTCTGGACGTGACCACCATGTCCAGGACCTTAGACCGGATGGAGGCGGCCGGCCTTTTAGAGCGGGAAGATCATCCCGGCAGCCGCCGCTCCTACCTGATCTGCCTCACAGACCTGGGCCGCGAAAAGGCCGGTCAGGTGATGGAGATCTTCCAGCAGGCTAACCAGATCATGCTGGCCGGGATCCCGGACGAAGAGGCCGAGCAATTTTGCATTACTTTGGAAAAGATCCTGAAAAACATCCAGAAGGAAACCGACGGGGAGGCATTATAAAAAGCCGTTTTCGGCGGAAAGGAAATTTTATGAATAAAAAAAGATATGTCTGCTCCCTGCTTTTTTCTCTGGCTTTTCTCCTGCTTCTTACAGGCTGCGGCCAGAAGCAGGAAGAGGCGGAAGGAACCGATTATTCAGACAGTACAAACTGGGCTTATCTGGAAGCGGATGAGACAGGGACAGAGGCGGATGTTTTCTTTATCTGCCCTTCTGTATACGGCGGGTCCGAGGACGCCTGCAACATGTCCTTAACTGACGAGGATACAAAAGAAAGCTTTGTGGGAGCCATCAATATGGAAAAGGGGATCTATGAAGAAAATACCCGTTTTTTCGCGCCCTATTACAGGCAGATCGGGTTAAATGTCTATGAGATGCCGGAGGAAGACCGGGAACCTTATCTGGAAATTGCCTATGAAGACGTAAGAGATGCTTTTGATCATTATTACGACAATTACAATGAGGGCGAGCCTTTTATCCTCGCCGGGTTCTCCCAGGGCGCGGATATGTGCCTGCGGCTCTTAAAAGACTGCTTTGATGATGAAGAGCTGCAGGATCAGCTGATCGCCTGCTATGCCATCGGCTGGCGGGTGACAGAGGAGGATCTGGAGGAATACCCGCAGCTGAAAATGGCCCAGTCCGAAGATGATACCGGCGTGATCGTCTCCTTCAACAGCGAGGCGGAGGATGTGACAGACTCTCTTATGATCCCGGAAGGGACAAAGTCCCTTGCCATCAATCCTTTAAACTGGAAGACCGACGGGACTGCGGCGGATAAAAGCCTGAACAAGGGCGCCTGCTTTACAGATTACAGCGGAGCCATTACAGAAGAGATCCCGCAGCTGACCGGCGCGTATATCGACGAAGCGCGAGGTTCTCTTAAAGTCCCTGACGTATCCCCGGAAGATTATCCGGCCGGCCTTTCCATCTTTACAGACGGCATCTACCATCTGTACGACTACCAGTTCTTTTACCGGAACCTCCAGGAAAACGTACAGACGCGCATCCAGGCCTACGGGGCCGGACGCTGATCCCGGAACTGCCTGACCCGGCTCGAAGTTCCCTACAGAAGCCGGATCAGCACAGCCCCCAGGATCATGACCGCTACACCTGCCGCCTTTCTAAGAGTGATCGACTGCTGGCGGACTTCAAACAGGCCTGCCTGGTCGATCAGAAGGCCGCCCGTAGTGGAACCCACTAAAAGGATGATCACGCACATACCGGTTCCGATCCTGTGGGAAAGAAATACATTTGCAAGATTATAAAGAGCTCCAAGCACGCCCCCGGTCCACATCCACCAGGGGCCTTTTAATACCATCCTGTGCTCGATCCCTTTCTGAGTCGCCAGCTGGATCATGCACGCTGTAAAAAGCAGTCCTACGCCTACCAGAAAGGATATGACGGACGCCCGGACCGGCGATTCCATAACCTGGCCTACGTGGCCGTTGATCGCTGTCTGAACGGAGATCATCATACCGATTAATACGCCCAGGGCCTGCCATACAAAACGGCCCGGCGTCTTCGCCTCCTGCTTCGATGGAGAAGCCTCGCCTCCGCTCTTGGCTGCGGAAACGATAAATACTCCCGTAACGACTAAAACAGCGCCCGCCGCCCGCAGAGCTGTCAGGCTTGTCTGATCGGAGCAGAACCATCCGAAGTGGTCGATGACCAGCCCCATGAGCACCTGCCCCATGACCGGAAGGACGACTGTCTGCACGCTTCCCAGCTTTGGAAAGATCATGATATTTCCTGTGAGGAAGATCACTCCGCACACGCCTCCGCCCCAGATCCAGAAAGGTTCCTGGAACATCCTGTCCCATGGAAGCGACAGGCCGCCTTCTGTTATAAAAAGAAGGATCAGCAAAAATAAAAGGGACACCGTAAAAGAAATAAACGATGCCCGAAAAGGCGAGCCTGCCTGTTTACGCAGTCTCGCGTTAACGCTTGTCTGCACCGGCAGGCCCACTCCCGCCGCAAGTCCTACTAAGATCGAAACCATCTCTTATCCGCTCCTTACTTCTATCTTTTGTAGATATTTTAACACTTTTTCATAAAAAAGCAAAGAACTTTGCTTCCGGTCATTCCCTTGGTTTGTAATCAGTTCAGCCGTGCGCCAGGATATATGTCAAATTGCTTTTACAAGCAAGCTTGTAACGCTCTTTATCACATATCCTGGCGCACGGCCGAACTGTTACCTTGATTTTGCTCCTCTTAAAACGTCCTTCAGCTCTCCTTCCAGACGGTTCAGCTCCGCCTCCGCCGCCTGGCGTTTTTCCCTGCCTTCCTTCTGGATAGAAAGGGTTTCCTCGATCGCTGCGATCAGGTTCTCATTCGTCTTTTTCAGCGTTTCCATATCCACGACGCTTCTCTCCGCTTCCTTCGCCGTCTCGATCGTGTTGGTCTTCAGCAGCTCCGAATTGCGCTTCAGCAATTCGTTGGTCGTCTCAGAGATCTCCTGATTCAGCTTCAGAACCTTCTGCTGCTTTCCAAGCCCCAATGCGATCACGATCTGGCTTTTCCAGATAGGGATCGTATTCAGCACTGCCGTCTGGATCTTATCCACCAAAAGCTTATCGTTATTCTGGATCAGCCGGATCTGGGGAGCCGTCTGGATCGCGATCGTTCGGCTAAGCTTTAAGTCGTGGACCTTCTTTTCAAAGCGGTTTACATTTTCTTCAAAATCATGGACCAGCTGGGCCGCCATAGGATCCGGAGAAGCCGCCGCCTGTGCCTTCAGGCCTGGGATATCCTGCTCCCGCAGTTCCCGGATGCGCTCTTCTCCCGCAGTAATATAAAGATTCAGCTCCTGAAAATACTCCAGGTTCTTTTCATACATCATATCGAACATCCCGATATCTTTGAGCATCTCCATCTTCGCCTGATCCAGCTTTCCTTCGATCTGATCGATCTGGACCTCCAGCTTTTCATATCGCATCATCATCTTTTCCAGCTTCTTCTTGGCGCTGGAAAATAAAGGAATCTTATCCAGGATCCCTTCGTCGTCCCCTCCTGCAGAAAAATCCGCGTCTCTGATATCAGAAACCAGGCTCTGAAGAAGCTCTCCTACGTAGCCGCTGTCCTTGGAACGGACGGTATTCAGGATAGAATCCGCAAAATCAGAAATATTTCTCTGGGCCGGCGTGCCAAACTGGATACACGCCTGAGAGTCCATCACATTCAGGCCGTTTTTAATAGAATCTACTTTTTTCCTCTCTTCTTCGGTCAGCTGCCGCGTTTTAGCTGCCTCCGGCGTTTCCTCGCCTGCTGTTTCTGCCAGGCCTGTGTTCGCCTGCCTGTTCTTCATAAGATCTTCCAGCGATATATTAGCCATTGTATGGCCCTCCTTTACACATGATCTGTAATCGTTTCAGCCTACTGCAGGCTGTCTATGATCTGGCGCATCACAGCGTAATCCGGCATCTGCATAACCCTGGTGATGTCCTTCGCCAGCCCGTTTACTCCAAATCCCGACGTATCCGTCGCTGCGGAATAGACGCTGGTGCGGAAGCCGTGTTTTTCCCATGCCAGCTCCTGTACCTGAGGATCCAGAAGGCCGTCCACCGCCATTTCCCCGTTCTCCGTCAGCGCAATGTAGATATGGGTGGACCATACCGTGGGCGAGGGATAAAGCATAACGATATCGTCCTTGATCTTCGCAAAATCGTCCGGCTGCTCCACGGCAAATTCCAGAAGCTGGCTCTCGTATCCGGCGATGATCGGTTTCGCTCCCACGCCCATTTTCAGAAACTGGCTGAACAGGTCTGAGGATGAGGTTTCCATATACCCCAGCTTGTCAAATACTTCCTGCAGCTGCGGAAGGATCCTTGGGAGCGCTTCTTCATCCACTGTAACCCCTCCGTTCAGAGTATTGGCCAATAAACCGGCAAACATATTGCCGGAATTGGATTTTGCAGGATCCGTCGTGTCGATAGAGACGTTTCCATAGAGTTCCGGAAGACCGATCTCCTTCCAGGATCGTTCTTCGGTGATGATCCTGGCCATTTCCGCCATATCCAGGTACATCACCCCGTCTTCCTCTGATACGATTCCCTGCTCTTCCAGTACGTCCGACACGATCTTATGGGTATACAGCACGATCGGAGTATTCAAAATGATCTCGCTCTTTGCCGGTTCCCCTTTCAGCTCCCGGTAATACTCCAGGGCTGTCTGGCTGGAGGGGAAGAGGTAATCCATGCCTTCCTGATCCAGGATCACCATATCCAGGGATCCAGCCTTGGAATAATCTATCTCGATCCCATACTGATCTCTCAGTATCTCCTGGACCTCTTCGTCTTCGATAAAACCGATCTTTTCTCCTCCCAGATATCCGGTAAGCCGGATCGGTTCCTTTTTTCCTGCAGTCATCTGGTAAATGATCCCTGTTCCCGCCGCTATAACGATCAAAAGCAGCAGTCCCAGGAGTCTTGGATTAATCGTCTTCTTCATAGCCCTCCGCCTTCATGGTCTGTTTCAGCAGACGTATGTCTGCATCCATGTCCATCAGTTCATTTTGCATTAACTTTTCAAATTGTCCGGCAAACGCCCGGTTCAATACCAGCAGCGCCTGCCTCGTCTGTCCCTTCAGCCGGTCCGCCTCTTTGGTAGACAGCCCGGTTTTCTGGAGTTTTACGTATTTTTCCAGTAATTTAGAAGCAGTATCCTGGTAATAATCAATAAATCGCCTGGCAGTCATGATCTTTTCCGGATGATCTTCCAGATATTTCAGGATGCGCCCCGCCGTTTCGTGAAGTCGCCTGGATTCCAGCTTCATCTGCGGATCTTCGATGGATTCCATGGAGCTTCCAATGCTCTTAAAGTCCGCCCTGGCTTCCGCAAGCTTCTGTTCCAGCGCCTGTCCCCCTGGGATCTCTTCTACGTCAATGCCTCCCAGCTGCCTCTTCGGCTTTGTAAATAGAGTCAGTCCGCCGTATACGCCTGCCGCCAGGATCACTGACACGATCCATCCGAGTCCAAGGATCTGCCAGGCTATGGCAAAAAACAGGACTGCTCCGAGAAGCGATGTAAAAATGCTGCCTATCTCTTTTTTCAACCTGTCTTACTCCTTCATGGTCAAATATCGTTAATTATAGCCTTTTACGCTGCGAAAGGCTCCCACCAGATCGTCCCTTCCGTCAAACACACGCCCGTTGCTATACTCCGCCAGCTCCTCAAGCTGGGATTCCTCTGCATTCCCGAACATAATAGAGAATACCGGAACGTCAAGACCAGCGGCATCATAGGCAGCCTTAAAATCATCAAAATCTGACATTCCATTTGACTGGCCGTCCGTCATCAGGATAATGGCCGGCGTATACTCTGACAGATCGTACTGCCGCAGGATATTTAAGCCCTCGATCGCCGCATTGTAGATATCCGTGCCGCCTCCCATAGGATAATCGCTGATCCAGTCATAAAGCTTCATCAGATCCTCCGAAGTCGGTTCCTTCACTTCCTTCATATCCAAAACAGTGTCGTCAAACAGGACCGCTGCATCGACTTCCCTGGAGCTTGCCTGTAAAAGATACTGACCGGCTTCTTCCTGATCCAGGATCAGGTACATGGCGTCTAACAGCTGCTCCATGCCCTCCCCATACATGCTGCCGGAATAGTCCAGGCAGTAGACCGTAAGAGACGGCTTGCGAAGCTCTGTCTGATAAAGGTTCAGGGCAGCCAAAAGCACCGGAGCGTCCGGCATAGGGATCGGCGAAAGGATTCTGTCCACATCGATCCCCCAGTCGCTGTTAAACACCTCTTTATTTTCTTCACTGACTCCGCCGTAGCCCGTCCGCCTTCCCGTCGCTTCGATGTCTGACTGCGCCTCTTCCGACAGGAGGTACTCCTGCACGGCCAGAAAAGCTTCTTCCTTTTCCTGATCTCCATGGTCCAGATATCCCAAAGGAGAATCTGCGATCGACAAGCCGTCGTACGGGTAAACCACGTAAAGCGGCTCTTCCCCACGTTCTGTAAGGGTCTTGTTCGCGCTGATGATCAGGCATTCATAATTGACCATAGCGTCGTAATCGCTCTCCAGGAACATCTCCTTCAGCCAGTCCGAGCTGCCGGAACTCCGCTCTACTCCGGAAAAAAATTTTCTCAGTTCATCCTGCATCTGCTGATCTTCAAGGTCCTCCTGGGTAATCACGCCTTCTTTGTCCAAAAATGCGTTCAAAAAGCCGATATATGCGCTGGCCCCGGAATTGGACTGGGTCGCGCTGGTCATGCAGAACTTCAGTTTTCCTTCATCGATCGCAGCCAGGATATCTTTTACAGACACATCCTTCTGCGTAAAGCCCAGCTCCTCCGCCAGGGATTTTCGGATGCCGAATACCACCGGAGTGGTGGATATCGATTCCGCATATTTCACCTTGTGCTGTTCGTCCCCCATCGAGATCCATATACTGCTGGCCGGCCAGACTGCGTCGTATCCTCCGCCGCCTTCTTTCAGCGTCCGCATAATATCTACGGAACCCTGATAGGTCATCTGAATATCCACGCCTGTTTCTTTTTCGCACTTTTCCAGGATCGCCTCCAGCTCCTGATTCTCTGAACCGGAGAGGATCCTGAGTTCTCCCTTGCTCCCGCCGCAGCCCGTTAAAACAAACATCAGGGAAAATACCGCCGCAGCAATACTCATATGCTTTAAGATCTTCCTCATCCTCGATCCTCCTCGCAAGATGTTTCCTTTTGTTTATCTTGATTATATCATCCGTCATTCCAGGAGATTGTAAATTCTTCATACAGTTTATGTTAAATTTATGTAAAATGTATACTTTTTTCTTAAATAAGCCTTATATTTTTGTCATGATTGCATAAAGCTAATGACATTTTAGCCAATATATGGTATATTTTTTGTGTAGTCAATATACGGCTAAAACAAAGACGAGAGGTGATCCTATGAAAAAGAAACTTTTATTTGCTTTAACCGCAGCAATGACGATGACCGTGGCTTTTCCTCTGACTGCTTCTGCCGACGAGTGGCGCAACGACGGAAAAGGCTGGTGGTACGAGATCGACGACGATGATTTTGACCACACGGAATACGATGACGATTATGACGACTATGCGAAAAACGGATGGAAATTGATCGACAAAAAGTGGTATTTCTTTGATGCCAGCGGCTATATGAAGACCGGATGGATCCATGTGGACGACGACTGGTACTATCTTAACGAAGACGGTTCTCTTCTCACAAACGCTTATACCTCTGACGGATACTGGGTAGATGAGGAAGGCGAGTGGGATCTGCGCGACCGGGACGACCGTTATGATGACGACTGGGACGATCGTTATGACGACGACCGCTACGATGACGACTGGGACGATCGCTATGACGACGACCGCTACGATGATGACTGGGACGATTGAATGAAGAGTTTCTTTGTTTCCCTCTGGATCGGCTCTGACCGATCCAGGGGGATTTTTCTTGCAAAAACGGATTGCCATGTAGTATAGTTACGATATAAGAAAAAAGGAGGAGAACGCATATGAACTACAATCAAATACTGCCCGGCTCCGGCGGAGAACACTACGTTCCTTACGACCAGCGCACTGGAGAAACATCCGCAGTTTATTTTACAAGAGATCTTTCCGCAGATGGCCTCAGGAAGATCTTCAGCCGTGTAAGCGGCGTCCTGGAGGGAAACATCGCGATCAAACTCCACACTGGAGAAAAACACGGACCAAACATCATTCCCCGTCCATGGGTAGAGGCCTTGGTAAAAAATGATCTTCCCCAGGCTTCGATCGTGGAAACAAACACTTACTATGACGGCGACCGCTACACTACCAGCCAGCACCGGGAAACTCTGAAAGTAAACGGCTGGACCTTCTGCCCTGTGGACATTATGGACGAAGACGGGACGGCTCCCCTTCCAGTAAAGGGCGGAAAATGGTTTACAGAAATGTACATGGGAAAGAATATCTTAAACTACGATTCCCTTTTCGTCCTGACCCATTTTAAAGGCCACACCCAGGGCGGATTCGGAGGTTCCGCCAAAAATATCGGCATCGGCTGCGCGGACGGACGCATCGGCAAGGCTATGATCCACACCACTCCCGGCTCTTCCGATATGTGGGACATCGCCAAAGAAGAGTTTATGGAGAGGATGATGGAATCCGCAAAAGCTGTGGTAGACCATTTCAGCCCGCGGATCGCCTTTGTAAATGTGCTCCGCAATATGTCTGTTTCCTGCGACTGCGAAGGAACCGCCGCCATGCCTGTTGTGACTCCTAACATCGGCATCGTCGCTTCCCTGGATATCCTGGCCGCCGACCAGGCTTCCGTAGATCTGGTATACGCGTTAAAGGAGGAGGACCGCCATGCCCTGGTACACCGCATGGAAAGCCGTCATGGCCTGCGCCAGCTCAGCTATATGAAAGAGCTGCATATGGGAAACGACCGCTATCATCTGATCGATATCGACAATCAGGATCAGGAGATCCTGCCTGTGGATGCGGTAAAAGGCGTCCTTCCATTCGGTTCAGAAGGGGAACGCTGATCGTTAAGGAGGTTTTGACCATGAGGAAGCGTTATTTACTGCCGGCTGCTCTTTGCCTGATCATGGCCGGATGCAGCTCTCCTGCCGGATCATCGGATCCTTCTCCCCAGGAGATCGCCGCCCTGGAAAGTCAGGTGGAAGCTTTGGAAAGCCAGGTAGAGGCTCTGAAAGATCAGGCAGGGGCTTCGGAAGGCTTGACGGCTGCTCCGGAAAGCCAGGATGCGATCCCGGAAAGTCAGACAGTCTCCGTCTCTCCTACCAGCCCGCAAGAACAGCAAAGCGCCGCGGACAGCAGCCAGAGACAGCCTTCTTCGGAAGGCATTGATCGCGACTCTGCATTTTCCATTGCTCTGGAAAATGCAGACGTGCCAGAAGAAGATGCGGCTAATATCGAGATCCAGCAGGACCGCGAAGGAGACATCCCCATCTATCAGGTGGAATTTGAGACTCGGTACGGCGACTATGACTTTGAGATCGCCATATCCGACGGTAGGATCGTCGGGGCGGACTATGAGGTCGATGAAGAGTGGCTGGGATCCCTGGGCGGATCTCCCGTCACAGAGGACGAAGCCTGCCAGATCGCAGCCGCTAAAGTTCCAGGCTCCTCTGCTGGCGACGTAAGGATCCGCCGGGAACGAGACGACGGACGGGAACGCTACGAAGGGCAGCTGTTTTATGACGGGATAAAATATGAGTTTGAGATCGATCCCCAGACAGGCATCGTATTTGACTGGAATGCAGATCTGCGGGAATAACTTCATACGCTTGGAGGAATATGTTATGAAATTAGGAATCATACGCTGTATGCAGACGGAAGATTATTGTCCTGGCGGACGTGATTTTAAAACGATCCGGGAAAAAAGCGGGGCGTTCACTGGAATTGAAGAGGATATCGACGTTGTCGGTTTTATCAACTGCGGCGGCTGTCCGGGAAAGAAGGCAGTCTTAAGAGCCCGCCTTCTTGTCGGCCAGGGCGCTGACACGATCGCTTTCGCGTCCTGCATCCAAAAGGGAACGCCGATCGGCTATCCCTGTCCTTTTGCCAAAAAGATGAAAGAGCTGGTGCAGAAGGAGGTCGGCGATTCTGTGCGGATCCTGGACTACACCCATGAGGCCGGCCCGGCAGGCGGCTCAAAGTAAGATGCGGCGTCCGGCAAATGTACGCCAGCGCAAACATGACAGACCGCTTTCCAGGCTTATGGCGAAAAAATCCGGCGCTCTCTCTGATTCCAGAGCAGAACGCCGGATTTTCTCAACTTTACAGAACCATTACTAATGTTCCGATTCCAATTAGAATACATCCAATGAAAGATTTACATGGCTCCTGTCGTTCTTATCATCGCACAGGCTTCAGGATCTCCCACAGGTTTTTCCCAAAGGTCTGGTGGCCCTGGGGAGAAATATGCACGCCGTCATGAGCGAGGGCGATCCCCCACTGGCCGGAGTCCGCATACCGGATCCCGTACTTTTCTGCGATCTTCTGATAGCAGTCGCCAAATTTTCCGGATTCCTTATCATACCATGCGTTTTCCTCGTCAAACCGGCCGATGTCTGTGTGAGGCGGCGCGATCAGAAGGATCTTCTCCCCTTTTCCGTTAATGGACGGATGCTTTAACATATGGCGGACAAACTGCTCCATGTCCGTCCCGATCTTCTTCATATCCGGCGGGAAGGAATTTAAAAGATCGTTGGTCCCCAGCATTACGATCACAAGGTCTATGGGGCCGCAGCCGATCAGCTGGCGGTCAAAATTTTCCAGACTCCATATATCCCGCGGGATCCGCCGGCCGTTCATCCCTTCGTTGATGACGTTCCATCCGGAAAGAGATTTCAGCACGGCCGGCCACCGCTCCTCTTCCGGCAGCCGCTCTCCGAACATGGACCTGGCGTCATATCCATAGGTGTTTGAATCTCCAAAGCAAAATACGTATGCCATAACTTTCCTCCCTTTTGCGCCCCGCGATCAATTTCCCCACGGAAAGCCAGTCGGCCGGGACGCTATATCTTCTGCCTCTGCCAAAGCATCCATTCTTGCAGGATGTACGACAAAGCTGATATCTTTCATCTTTTCCAGCAATTCTTCCGCTCCATACGCCTGCTTATATTCCATCTCATCCTGGTACAGAGGGATCACCTGATAAAAATTAACGATACTGCCGTCCGGCAGGATACAGGCCTCCCCGCCTTCCCGGACATCCTGGGGACGGATAAGGAGCGCGCCGCATAATTCTGTATTGAAAGCGAACGCTTCGCCATTTTCAATCGTATGACCCCAGCCCAGCCAGCTGCCCGTATTTTTAGGCAAACGGGCCAGCACCTTTAAAAGGCGCAGCGGCCAATACCAGTTTTCATCCTGAAGAGACGTCTCGTCCAATTTCCAGTCCGAAGGCAGGGCGATCGCAAGCTCCGCCCGCTCCAGTTTCTGATCCGCCAGTTCTTCCGGCACTGCCATCCGGTGGGCTCCCATACCCATGGTAACAAGCGTATAATGATCTCTGTCCCAGGCCGGCGGTATCAGGCAGATATCCACATGAATGTCCGGCGATACCAGCTCATGCCAGATACTTTTGAACTCACCGAAATATGTCTCAATATGTTTCTGGACCGCGTCCATCTCCTCCGGCTCATAGCATTCCGCCATGGTTTCCTGGCCGTCCTCTTCCCCATTTTCATAGGATATGGCCCCTGTGCCCACAGGTTCGCCGTCCTCGTTCAGCCACATCTGGAAATATCCGTCTTCTCCTGTTAACCGGTAGATCAGGTTTACACTAAGATCCAGGCCGAAAAACACAGTTTCCAACACGCCAGGCTTCCCCTGCGCAGACTGGACCAGCCATCCGCCGCCGTCCAGCCGCTCTTTCTGCTGCTTCAGCCATTCTGGTTTCAGCTTGGACAAGCCTGCCTTATTCATACGGAATATCAGCTCCACCTCGCGGCCGCGGATCGGATAATGGAAGCTGCAGTAGGGAGAATCTTCTCTCTCCAACTCTTCCGGATGGAAGATCTCACGAAAGGCGGCCAGTCCCGCAGGATCCACCGCAATGCAGGAGATCGCCTGAAGCTTGGAATCCGCGTTTTCATCCAGACCGGCCTGAAGCTTACTGTCAAAGGAAGGATCGATCCAGTGGTATTCCATCTCTTCCAGCGAAGCTCCCTTCAGGATCTCTTCCCGGAGGGTCTGAAATTCATAGTCGTCAGGAACCAATGAAAGTCCCTGTTCCACTGCTTTCAACGCCCCTTCCCTGTCCTGGAAATGGCTGCGCAGCTTTCCTGCCTGAAGCCAGATCCATGGATAGTCCGGCTCTTCCTTCGTTCCCTGTTCTGCGTATCGGAACGCTTCTTCCAGGCGGCCGCAGTACGTGAGAGCCACGGAATAGCGATAGTACCATGTTCCGCAGCCTCCGGCGTGTTTTTCCGAATCCGCCAGCCACCGGGCAGCCCTGTAATAGCATTCATATGTATCAATATTCAGGCAGGCATAGGCATACCAGAGTCCGATCTCCATATCCTCATACGCCTGCTCTTCTGTAAATCTGCCTTCCTCTATTCCTGTCTGGATAATCTCTAACAGGTAATCCAGCATCTGATAAAAATAACCGCTTCCCCCTTCATCGAAGGACTGAAGCTTTTCAACCTCTTCCCGGCTAAGGAGAGAGCCTGTATCCTTCTTTTCCCTGGACTCTCCCTGAATCCTTTCTTCCTGCAAATGAGCCACCCTGGATCTCCTCCTCATGTTTTACTTCTCCTAAAGCCGAAAATCCTCTTGCAAGCAAGCTTGCATCGGATTTTCGACCTTGGGACCCTGGTATCATTATATAATAGAATCCTGTCAAAATCTACGCCCAAACTGCAGCTGTCTGCATATAACGTTCAGGACGGCGGGAAAACAGGGACAAAGGCATACCCGCAGGGCACTTTGCTTATAAGCAAGCTTACCGCCTGTTTTTGTCCCTGTTTTCCCGCCGTCCTGAACTGTTACCGTATAACGAACAATATCCCCGTCAATGACGAGGATATCTTCAATGCTGGTATGTAAGATTCTGCTGAGGATAAGAAAATTATCCAGGTTCGGCAGGGATCTCCCGGACAGCCACTTATAGACTGCCTGAGGGCTTTCAAATCCCATCGCTTCCTGAATATCCTTTACGGAATAGCCATTTTTCCGCAACAATTCTTTCATCCTTCTGCCTGTTGCTTCCTGCTGGATCGACAGATACACTGGTTTCATGGCGTTTCCTCCTGATCTCCATCCGCATCCCGTAACACGTGAATCTAGTATACCTCTTTCAGCAGGAAAATGCCACTATTTTTTGCGGCATATAACCGTACTTTTTCCGCCCCCTGCCCGCAGGCAGGGAAGTTTTTGGCGTTTTAAAAGGCACGCCTGAAATCCACCTTCAGCCGCTTTTCCCTTAAACATAGATCGATAACGAAAAAATAACATAAAACTCTTACGAAAACTTTATACCAGAAATCGCCCTATGAAATATATAATGACGCTGCCGTTTAAAACGCCCGGTAAGACTGCCGCCGCCCGATCGGATCTTCGGCGGCGGCCAATGCTGACCATCGTTAAATATCGATCTCCATCGTTTCTGTATTGTTCAGAACGTCCAGCGCGGTCTGCGCCCTGGAAAGCTCGTCGGATACAGCGTCAAAATCTGCCCGCACCTCTTTGATGTCGTAATTTGTATAGATGTAATCAATGATCGTGGCGGCGCGTCCGTATGTGCTTTTCGTATCCCGTTGTTTTGGAAGACGGTCCTTCATCTCGGACAGCTTTTCCTTTTTGGCCGTAAGCTGGGGAATGTAGACCAGCATCTGATCCACAGTCATGTCAAAGCCTGGGACCATATGTTCCAGATTAAACCGGCTGACCGCATGCTTCACCATACGGATCTTTCGGTTCAGCTCGTCTATCGCCGTCCGGACAGCCCTGTAGTCGTACTCCGGCCTTACCGACTCCGGATCTTCCCCCAGAGCCGCCTGGAAGGTGCTGCTTTTCTCTTCCATGGTAAGCAGGTAGTATTTCTCTTCCGTTAATTTTCTAAGAAGCTTATTGGCTTCTGCCGATGTATATTTCATGACTCCTTACCTCCTCATCCGATCTCTCTCAAATTCTGAAGGTATCATATCATGAAAGCTGATCGCTGTCATTCAACCAGCGGTTGAATCCGGCTTTCTTTTCGCCTGGCCTGCGGCCGGATCCTGCTCTGTCATACAGCGCGATCCGTCCCATTTTATCTGTCAGAACAGGGCCTTTTCATCCGCTTCAAACAGCTTGTCATTTATCTCATCCAAAGGCGTATGGTGGACGATGCCATGATAAATAATAGCTTCTCTCCGGATCCTGGGATAGAGCTGAGCGTAAGCTGCTTCCTTTAAAAGCCTCTGGGTATCCTCAATGCTCAGCTCCATGCCGATGCACATGCATAAGATCTTGTTCCTGGAAGGCTTCCGTCTTCCGGCAAATACCTGATGCAGGTACACTTCGCTCATATTGGATTTCCGGGCCAGCTGTGATTTTGTCATATTCCGGCGTTCATAAAACTCCGTCAGCAGCTCTGTTACGCTGCGGCTTACAAAACAGGATTCATTTTTCCTGATATAGGAGTCAATATCCGGATCGCTCATTAACTCCTGCTTCAGATCGTCTGTACTTTTATTGTCCATTTCATTCGTCTCCTCCATATACCACTGTATAGCCAATGGCTTCATAATTCTGATCCATCAGGATGAATCCCTTCCACCGGCCCTCACGGGTCTTATTCACATCGTGAGCCATGCGGCCGATGGGCCTTGCCAAACGCTCCAGATAAGGGGAGCTCATCTGGCTCCACAGATGATACAGCTGGCACTCATCCTCCTGCAGCTCGGAGCTTCTTCCCGTGTTATAACCTTCCACATAATAGACTGCGCCGCTGTCCTCCACATCTTCCGGTGCGATATAATTGGCTAAAAGAATTTCCTTCTCCTCCTGGTACTGCTTAAGCTCCCGCTCATATATCTCCTCCAGGTCATAGTCGCAGGGCGTCACCTTTAACAGCCAGGTATCCTCATCATACCTCTCCGGCTTTCCAAAATAATAGCCGGTCAGATAGGGATGGTTATCCCTTCGCTGGAACACCAGCAGACAGTAGGTGCTGTCCGGGTCTTCTATGGGATTAAAGCTGCTTCCGTCTCCAGAAAGCCCGTTTTCCAGCCCACGGCTGATCAGATCGGCAAAGGTATAGGAATCTCTCAGATAATCCTCAATATTATCTCCAAGATCCGGGCTTCCGGTAAAGCAGCTGGCAGTGCTGTCCGGAATGTACTGCCGCACCAGATCCGGGTTTACGCGGCAGTTTCCATTGTCCTCTGCATGAACATAGATCGCCGTATAGTCCCCCGATGCAGCCAGCTCTCCTTCGCCTGCCATTGCCTCGCCGCCGGCAGCCTGCGCCCCATCTTCTTCTGCCCTGCCCGCCTCTGTCTGAAGGTCATCTTCTGTCAGCACCGTATAGCCGATCGCTTCATGATCCTCATCCAAAAGCAGATAGCATCTCTGGCGTTCCGGACTGACTGTCTGACTCTCAAATCTTTCAATGCCGAGGGCATAATTTTCTACGTGATCGGAATGAAGCTGATACCAGAGGCGGTATTTCTGGCAGTCGTCCTTCTGCACATCATCGCCTTTTCGGGTGGTAAAGCCAGCGAGATAATAGGCCGCGCCGCTTTTCTTTACATCCTCCGGGGCAATGTAATTGGTAAAAACGTCATCCTTTTCCCGCTGGAAGCTGGCATTTTCCGTTTCGTAAAGTTCCGTCAGATCATATTCGCATGGAGTCACCTTAAAGAGCCATTTTCCTTCTTCCCTTTCCTCCGGCACGCCTGCAAAATAGCCGGTAAGATAAGGACGGCCATCCTTCCACTGGAAGAGCAGCAGATAAACGCCTGTGCGCGGATCCCGTTCAAAACGGTTGCCCTCGCCTGTATATGCCTCATCAATGCCTCTCTTGATAAAAGAAGCAAAAACATAGCTGTTTTTAATATAATCGTCAATGTCCTCTCCCAGCCGGGGAAGATCGTCAAAATAGCATGTAGTAGCTTCAGGAAAATATTCACGGATGATCCCAGGCGTCACCACGCATTTTCCTTCTTCATTTTCCTCCAGCTGGATCGCCTCATAATCGCCAGTCTTAGCTCCTGGTACTGCAAGCTCGACGTTCTCCGGCGGCCAGCCGTCCTCCTGGGCTTCAGCAGCCGCTTCCTCCCAGCTCTCTTCCACAGATTCTGCAGCCGCTTCATCTTCCAGAAAATCTTCCTCCGGCTTACGTTCTTCCGTCTCCGCCTCCTGCTGAGCAGATGGAAGGGCGGAAAGAGAATCCGGAAGCCCTGATTTCCACAAAAATACGATCGCAGCTGCCGCCGCAGCCAGGATGACTGCGCCGGCAATTCCAGCGATCAGACAGCCCTTTTTCCTCTTTTGAGAAGAGTCCTGCCCGCTGGATAGCGCGACGCCTGTCCATTCCACATCGTCGGTCATCTTCTGTCCGGACAGCCCGTTTTCTACCTGGGGTAAGGTCTGTCTCTTCGACGGCTCGGTCTGCGCCTTCTGCTTCGTCTTCCTTCCAGTCAGGTCAGCCTCAGGCCCTGGCCGCGCGCCTCCTGGCATGACCGGCTTTACCTTCCTTCCGCATTTCGGACAGAAATTCGCCCCATCCCTAAGCTTTGCTCCACAATATTTACATTCCATCCTGCTTTTCCTCTCTATTCGTATCCGTTCAGCCGGTATCTGCTTTAAAGAAGATCAATACCACCAGCTATCATCTTCGGAGCCTGCCTCGGCTGCCGCCTCTGTTTCCGGGCTGGCCCAGCGTTCCTCCGCCTCGGAAGCGGCTGCCGTTGTCTCTTCCGCTCCCGCTCCCCTTCCTCCAAAGTCAGAGTAGAAGTCACGAACAAGTGCGTTTGAGATAGCATCTATATTTTCTCCGGAGAAGTACGCGGCTGCATCGCTTCCTGGATACTCGGCAAAGTAGGCCGTCACATCGCTCTCTAAAGTTTTTGTCTCTTTTCCATTGTAATATAGCAGATCGCCGCTTCTTCTCTCAAAATTGTAATCAGAAAGCATAAAGATGCAGTCTTCGCCGAATGCCGTAAAGGTGATGGCATCCAGATATATGTCTGCAGCGATCTCCTCTCCCTCCTCGCTGTCTGCACGCAGAAGGTTTAAGGTTCCCGTCTGGCTCTTTTTATCGTAATCGGTAAGGGCTATCACCGCCTTGCTGTCTGGAACCGCCCAGAGGCCGTTCTCTCTTACATCGTACATCATGGATTCCTGGCTGCGGTAGAGATCCCCCTCTCCGTTTTTGCCTACGTCCTTCAGATAGTAAATATTTCCGCCGTATACCAGTTCCAGGGACGATACGTCCTCGTCATAGGGGACAAGCTCTGCCGTTTCCCCGCTCAGGCTTACGGTCATCAGCTCGCCCGGCTCTTCTTCCTGATCTGAGCTGTCCGCGCCCTTGTCTTCATCCGCCACCAGCAGGACAAGCTGATTATTCCTGGCGTCGTACATGCCTCTGCGGACGGTCTGTCCATCCAGATCCAGTTCCTTATCCACTCCGTCGGAATACAGGAAGTAGGAAGTCTCCGGCTCCTCTGCGCCGTACAGCCCTGCAATAGCAACATCCCTGTTTTCTATGGCCATCTTCATAGTCTCCGGGTTAGAAAAATAGGGAAGCTCTGAAAGCTTTGTCTTCTCTCCGCTTTCTTTAACCGGCTTTTCTTTCAGATAGAGCACAGCGCTGGTAAAGTCCCTGCTTTTCTCGGAAAGATCCGTCCAGCTGTCCCAGGAAGGATCCGATGAAGCTACGGAAACGCTGTAGTCTGACGTGACCAGCGTTTCCTGGCCGTCTGCATAAAAATAAAGCTCTGTATAAGGTATGGAGATGGGATCCATATCCTGGATCACTTTTCTGAGCTCATCCCTCTTTTCCTTATCCCGGAATTTCTCCAGATCGTCGTAATACTGATCGTCTACCGTCGTGTAGCGCCACAGGCTGTATCCGCTCGTCTCCTTCTCATAATCGGACTTTACCGGCTCCTTTATCTGGGCGTCTTCCTCCGCCATATCGTCTGTGATATAATCAGCCAGCTCCTTCTTTTTCTCTTTTTTTGTAGTATAGAAAAACGTTCCCTTTTCCAGATCGATGCCCATCACCCCATTCACATCGCCGGCCACTTTCTCCGCCTTTTCCAGCCCTTTAGAGAGATACAGGTCCTCGCCCTTCCAGAATAAAAGAGATTCAAAATTTGCCGTATAGTCCACCAGACTGCTGTCGCTGGCCAGCTTCACCTTCTTACCTTTCAGTTCAATGTCCTGACAGTAGAAGTCTGCTCCGCTCTCCTCTCCGGTATCCACTGCCCAGAGAAGCGTTTTTCCGTCCTGGCTGACATATACTCCGTCCATATCCGAATCCAGCGTCCTGGTGCCAACGATCTGGCTGGACCAGGCGATATCCGAGTCCACCTTCTCCGCTTTGTCGCCTGGTTCGCACACATAAAGGTTATCGTTTTTTACGTAAACGACCTTGCTGTCTTTCGTGACACAATACCCCTGAACGTCGGAGGCGATCTTCTCCAGTTCTTTCTTTCCGGTCTGATAGCAGAGGGTATAGGTTTTATCCTGGGCGTTGTAGTCTTCCACGATAAAACGGTACTTTCCGCTTACTGTAGGGAAGGAGAGGCGGAACACATTTCCAATCGTGTCCTCCTCCGTATCGTAGAAGGAATCCGTATATTCCACTGGCTTTTTATCTGGCTTTTTAAGGTCGACGCCGTAAACGCTTTCATCACTGATAAAAAGCAGTTCTTCAGCCGCGCCTCCAAAGCCTCCTCCCAGAAAGCCAAGCCCCTTAACCGCAAAGAAGACGCCTGCAGCCATTATCACGACCGCCGCGCCGCCGATCGCGAGGGGAAGTCTCAGCTCTTTCATTCCTGCCAGTTTTTTCTTTCTCTGTCCGCCCAGCTCATAGCCGCAGTTATCACAGAATACGTCGCCTGCCTGCAGCCTGGTCCCGCATTTCGGGCAGAAAATGCTCCCTTCTTTTCGTTCTGTTCCAGAATTTTCGTACTCCATCCTACTGTTCCTCCCTCTATTGTCATTTTTCTTTACTTTATGGCTTACACGTTATAAAATAGTCGTGACTGTACTATGAAGTTGTCTTTATTGTATGAAATTTTTACATTCAAGACAATATGCTGACTGCATAGTATTTCGTCAAAAATATATCAATGAGGTGAACTCCATGTATTACTCCTGGCTTTCCAAAGCCCTGAAAGAGGAATTTGAAATCATAAAACGTTTAAAGGAAAGCGAACGGGGCACCGTAACCCTGGTGCGCCACCGCAATACAGGGAAACGGTTTATCCTCCGCTCCTTTACAGGAGATGCGGAGGTATATCACAGGCTTTTAAACTGCACCTGCCCCAATCTTCCCCAGATCTGCGAGGCAGCTTCCCAGGGGGATCAGAATCTGGTCCTGGAAGAATACATCCAGGGAGACAATATGGGGACTATGCTTCAGGAAGCCCTTTTTACCCCAAAGGAGACCCGGCGCATCCTCCGCCAGCTCTGCGGCGCTTTGTGGGTGCTGCACTCTATGGGGGCGGTCCACAGGGATGTAAAGCCGGAAAATATCGTGCTCCGGGGAAGTGACGCGGTGCTGATCGATTTTGATGCGGCCAGGATCCACAAGGACAGCGCCGAAAATGATACCTGTGTCCTGGGTACCATTGGCTTTGCCGCGCCGGAACAATACGGCTTCTCCCAGTCGGACGCCTGCTCCGATATCTACTCCCTGGGCGTCCTGATGAATGTGATGCTCACCGGAAAGCATCCTTCCAGCCAGCTGGCTCCCGGACGTTTTGGACGCATAGTCACCCGCTGCACCCAGATCACGCCAAAGAAGCGCTACAAAAACGTTCTCCGGCTGCTGGACGAGCTGTAGGAATACGGTAAAGGAGTTTTTATCTATGCCAGAGAAACATTGCCCCCACTGCGGCGCTTTCCTTCCGGCAGAAGCCTCCTTCTGCCCTTACTGCGCAAATATCTTAAACCGCCGCGCTCTTAAGCTGCCTCCCCGGCCTATTCCAGCAAGGCTCATCCGCCTGCTGGGACTTTTTTGCCTGGCTGCGGCCCTCATGGCCGGGCTGTGGTCTTCTTTCAGGCCTAAAACCTATGAAGGCGCGGGCGAAGTATTTTATACCGACTCAGACGGCTCCTACCAGCTGATCTCCAATGTCAGCACAGACCGTTACTACCCTATGACGGAGATCCCCCAGGATGCCGGAGAGCAGGACAGCTACCGCTTTCCTCTAAGACTTTATATCAACCACCGGGATACCGGAGCAGACGCCAGCAGCATGTTCCTGCAGAAGTTGGAATCCTGTGAGCTCCTGATCCAGCAGCCGGAGGATTCTCCCAGACCTGTGACTGCTTCCGTACCAGAAGAGGCGGACGACTACCCTGGCGTGGCCATGGTCAGCTATATCGACTTCAGCAAACTCAGCGAAAATCCGATCCAGCTGACATGGAACCTGCGCATGGCCAATCAGGATACCATCCAGATCCACTCCACCCTTACGGTGACTCCCATTAAGACCTATTATTATGATGCTTCAAACGCAGACCTGTCTGATTCCAAAGCCCTACAGGCCCTGGCAGACCAGCTGGCCGCCCAGACAGATCCCAGGGACGTGGTCAACATCAGACTGCCCGCCGTCACTTATACCGAACCGCTGATCCTTTCCGGCCGTTCCTTCAATCTGACCGGAACAGAATCAGAAGGCAGGCGCACTGCCTTCGCGGGAGGCATCCAGATGCGGGCCCCAAAGGACGGTCAGGACTGGATCAGCCATTTTACCGATATTGATTTTTCAGGAGACGGAAGCGGCGTAGGAATCTCCGCCGCCAACCGGGTGTGGACCGAAAACTGCCGCTTCACCGGCTGGAAAACTGCTGTTCTGGCCTACGGCAGCGCCTGGGTCAACACCACCAACTGCACCTTTGAAGACAATGAGACTGGCATTTACTATAATTCCGAGGGAAATTCCGGCAGTGATACCCGCTTTACCGGCAATACCTTCCGGGGCAATACCACTGCCGTTCTCCTGGAACGAGTCTCCGCTAAGCTGCAGATGGATTTCAAAGACTGTCTGTTTGAAAAGAATGGCACAGATATCGACAACCGCTGCGAACAGCCGGTCAGCATTTCCCAGGCTGTCTTCCAGTAGCTGCAGAACATATGTAACAGTTCAACCGTGCGCCAGGATATATGGCAAATCGCTTTTACAAGCAAGCTTGTAACGCTCTTTATCATATATCCTGGCGCACGGTTGAACTGTTACGAAAATATATGAAAACGAGAAAGGATTTAATGATATCATGGAAAAGAAATGCCCTTACTGCGGCGCTCCTCTGCCAGAGGAGGCTTCCTTCTGCCCCCATTGCGCAAAGGGCCTGAACCAGCGTACCCCTGCCAGGCCTCCCAGACGTTTCTCTGTTAAGGTTCTGGGCGCAGCGCTGCTGCTCCTGGCAGCTGTTCTCCTGGCCTCTGCCTTCTATCTTTATACCCGCCCTAAAACGTATGAAGGAATGGGCGAAATTACTTACGCTGATTCAGAAGGCTCCTATCAGCTTGTTCTAGCCCCTCTGCTTGACATGCGCTATTCCCCGGAACCTCTGTTTGAAACCAGCGCCGGCGGGGAGGATTCTTACCGCTTCCCCTGCTGGCTCTACGTCAATGAAAGCAGTACCGGAGCGGATGCTGCAGATATTTTTATGGAAAAAGTGGCCTCGGTCCAGGTAGAGGTCGAACAGCCTGACGGCTTCCCCAGCCCCATCCTCTGCTCCGAGCCGGCTCCTCTCGACTTCAATCCAGAGGCGGCTTTGGGAACTCTGGTGGATTTTACCAGAGAGAGCCCTTCCTTATCCCGGATCCTCTGGACGATCACCATGAAAAACGGGGATACGATCCGCCTGGGGATGGATCTTTCCATCTATGCGGCCCAGATCCACGACTACAGCCCTGAAAATACAAATCTCTCCGACTCCCAGGCGCTTCAGGCTCTCATCGACCGGATCGCAGAAGAGACTGACTACCGGGATACAGTCAACATCCACCTGCCAGCCGTCACCTATACGGAACCCGTGATCCTTCACGGTCATACGGTAAACCTTATCGGCTCTGAGTCTGAGAACGGGCGCACTACCTTCACCGCCGGCATTCAGATGCGCGACGAATTTTACGAAATCTGCTATCTTTCCGGCATCGACTTTGTAGGCAGCGGAAGCGGCGTAGCTATCTCCGCTGCCGGCCGTCTCTGGACCCAGGAATGTACCTTTACCGGCTGGAAGACAGCCATTCTGGTCTTCGGAAATGTGTGGGCCAACACCACGGACTGCACCTTCACTGACAACGAGATCGGCCTTCACTACAACTCCACCGACATCAGCCCCAGCGATTCCCACTTTACAGGCAATCATTTCACTGGAAACGGGACCGCCGTACTGCTGGAAAGGGTTCCTTCCGAACTTACCTTAAATTTCGGGGAATGCGTATTCGAAGATAATGACGTCGATCTTGACAACCGCTGCCAGCAGCAAGTGGATATATCAGAGGCAGAATTTCGGTAGGGCTGGCCGCAAGATATAGGTTCATCAAAAGGCGGGGAAGTTCCCCGCCTTTTCAAAGATTATCTTTTTATTTATTTCGTCAGCGCAATGCCATCTGCAATCCACTTCTGAACGATTTCCACATTTTCTTTTACGACCTTGGCTATCTGATCGATCGACATTCCAAGCTCTGCCATGGAAATTGCGTTTTCACGTTTGGTTTCCATTTTTCCTTCTTCTCTTCCTTCTTTATAAATCTGATCCATCTCACGGCACATACTTTCCACTCCTTTCTGAGTTTCTTTTAATTCCCTGACTCGTTTTGCCAGGATATCGCTATACATCTCATCAGCGTTCTTACAGCGCAGGTCATGCATCAAACATCCCAACTCCGTATCGTCCTGTGTTCGTGAATTTACATATATGATATGCGATTCGTCCCGAAAATCTTTTTGGGTTTCTTCGATCATTCTTCGGATATGGTAAATCGGCAATCCATATCCCAGCGCATCGTCACGGGTGATAAAGATCACATAACTTTCCGGAAGCTCCTCAAAATCCTGACCGGCACGAAGCGTATTCATGTCCATCAATCCGCTGTGGTATCTCGCTCTTTTTGGCGAAGCTCCTTCATTGTCCTGTTGGATCTCCACATTATATTGTTTTTCATCCGCATCCAGAACCACACAATCGAGAATGGCCGAACGCCCCTGCAGGTTTTTGTAATCCTTCTGGATTACCTGCTCCTGTACCTTCAAGTCCTTCTTTTTCATAATAATCTGAAGAACATATTCAGTACAGTCCTGATCTTTGAACACGTTCCGCATAAAGATATCATTCATAATCGTAAAATTTTTCAGGAGCGCTTTATATCTCTCATACCGAACCTTCAAATTCGCTTCTTCTGACTTTGCGGACACAATGCCTGCCTTTTCAGCATCTATATTTTTCTCCATGCTTTTCATCCGTCTACCCACCCCCCGCTTCGCTGCTAAAAATACTCCATATCCATATATTACCCCATGTTTTATAGTCTGTCCAGATGATTGTCGGCCAGTCAGGAGGGTTTATGGCCGCCTGGCAAAGCTTTTTAACTGTTTTCGCCCTGCTCTAATGCCTGGCGCCATTTCTCCCTGATCTTTTTGATCCACTGCTTCTGGTAGGGGAAATCTTCCTCCAGACGGCTCAGGATCTGCCCGTAAAGCTCGGCGGCTTTTTCAGACTGCCCTGACGCCAGCCACACGTCCGCCAGCTGTTCCTCGCTGCTGGCCATCTCCTTGGACTGGTCTTTCCGATAAATGCGGGCTGTTTCCACCACCTGCACCGCCAGCTCCTCTGCCCTGGAAAATTCTCTCTGGGCCGCCATGGCCTTAATGAGAAAACGATCAAATTCGTTAAGCTCATACTGGTAATTTTTTCCTTCATCGATCTCCCTGAGCAGCCCTGCCTTCGCCTCGCACCCCAGCTTCAGCGCCTCGTCCATTTTTCCTAAGTCAAAAAGGATCCTTGCTTCTCCAAGCTGCCAGTGGCGGTAGCTGTTTTCCGGGTCATCCTCTTCATGCCAGATGCCGTTTTCCTCGCAAAAGTCCCAGTATTTCTTCTCATAGAAAAGGGCCTGCCTGATCAGCTCCAGAGCTTTTTTCAGGTTGTCCTTTCCTTCCCTGTAGCGGTAAATGCGGGAAATCTTAGAGCAGGCTGCGCTGCGGTAATGGAAATAGCGGTCGTCAAACGGCCGGCACTGGTCCATGCAGTCGAAAGCTTTAAAATACCAGCTCTCTGACTCCTCAAAATTCATGGAGTTATAGCAGGATGCCGCCATTTTCAAGTACGTCTCCCCTGTGATCTGGTGGCAGTTTCCATAATGATGTTCCACAGAAACAGTCAGCTTTCTGCACTCCTTCTTTGCCTCTTCAAAATATCCCTGGACCCACAGCCAGGTTATAAACGAGCCAAATTCCCTGGCAAGCCACGCCTCCGGCTTGGGAAAGGCCTGGAAAATGGCAAATATATATGGCTCGATCTTCTGATTCTCCAGATAGGTGCAGTTCCAGGAATTTCTGGCGATCTTGTAAAAGCCGTGAAGGATTTTCCGGCAGTTGTACTGGGTGGGCAAAAATATCTTTCTGGCCGCTTCGGCAATGATAGGATGAAGGGATATCAGACGTTCTCTCCCTTCCTCTATATCCTCGGCCCGGACTAACAGGCAGCTTTTCAGCCGCTCCAAAGCCCTGCGGTCGGCTTCGGATACTCTGAAATATAAACTTTCCCGTATTCCCTGAACCGGTAATAGGGACAGCTCGCGTAAAATCTGTTTTTCCTGTTTTTTTAACGAAAAACTGCAGAACAGATCTTCCGCAAGCGCTTCCGGAAGCTCGTCAGGCCTTCCCTCCGCCTTCATGCCCCGCATTCTCAGCATCATCAGAAGTGTATGGCCGCCCACCTGCTTCCAATAGCTGAAAAGCTCCTTCCACTCCTCTTTTTCCGGCTCTCTCTCACAGTAAAGCCGGACAAATTTTTTCCACTCCTCTTTCTCCAGCTCCCCTACATAAACGCCGCTGCAGCCGCCCCAGGAGGCCGGATCTCTTCTTGTAGTGACCAGGATATGAAAAGGGAGAGAAAAAACTCGCTTCATATATCGGTCCTGTTCCATATTGCAGTCGTCCAGGATCAGAAGCAGCCGCTTTTTTTCCCCGATCTTTCCAAGGATCTTCAGCTTTTCCCGCATATACCTGCCCTTTCCTCCATATTTGTCCTGAGAATAACGGAGATTTGAGATCGGCAGGCGCACATCATCTCCAAAGATCATCTGAAAATCCCCGCTGCAGGATAAGAAGATCACCCCGTCGTACTCCTTCCTGCAGCGGAGGGCATACGCCCTGGCGATCGCCGTCTTTCCGATCCCTCCCATTCCATATAAAACCGCAGGTCCCTTCCCCTTTCTGAAAATGTCCTGGATCCTCTCCAGATACAGCTCTCTTCCAGCAAAAGGCTCTTCCTTCGGCTCCCAAAAGTCTTCCAGACAATGCTCCCGCTTCTTCCGATACTCCTCCTGTTCTCTGGAAAGCTTCTCCAGACATAGCTTTTCTTCCACATCATTCTGAAATCCCGGAGGCGTATCTCTGTATTTTTTCCGAAGTTCAAACAGCCTTTTTCTCCACTCCAGAAGTTCCAACTCCATATTCCTTTTCATTGTGCTCCCCTTTTCACTTCTCCTATCCTTCTTTTGTACAGCCACAGCCCAGTCAGGCCGGGAACCGCCCAAATAAAGAAGGTGTTCATGCAGACCGCCCGGTATTCCATGACCGGGATCAGGATCCAGGCGGTGGCACATTTTACCGCCATCTCCAAAAATCCCAGAAGGATCAGGCTCAGATACCTTCCCATCCCCTGAAGGGCATTTCGGCTGATCATCAAAAATACCAGGAATGGATATGAGAAAGGTACCACGAGAAGCCAGCTGATCCCAGCCTTAAGAAGCTGCGCAGATGCCTCTTCTCCTGCGATCAGCCGGATCAAAACCGGAACCGCTGCGGGAGCCGCCGCCGCGTACAGAGCGCACCAGACCATGCTGTGAACTGTCATTCTCCGGTTGCAGGCTGCCGCCATTTCCCAATCGCCCCGCCCTACATTCTGGGCCGACATAATATTCGCCGCAATGACATAGGCGGTGAGAGGCTGGGTAAACAGGTTCATCAGGGAATTGGCATAGGTGTAGCCGGCAATGGTATCTACAGGAAATTTGTTGAT
This sequence comes from Candidatus Lachnoclostridium stercoravium, assembly GCA_019118365.1. GTDB lineage: Bacteria > Bacillota > Clostridia > Lachnospirales > Lachnospiraceae > Lachnoclostridium_A > Lachnoclostridium_A stercoravium. Next base: position 37,904 of record DWZA01000005.1, read on the forward strand.
CTCTCGCTGGAGCACAAAGGCTCCCGCGTTTGCTAAAAATGTCATCAGAACCTTAGCCGTTCCGCTGGCTGCCAGCCCCCGCCATATCCGGGGATTTCCTCCTTTAAAGGGAAGGAGGAGAGGGAACCCCCACCGTCCTTTTAAATAATAAGCGGCTAAAAGCAGTACGCTTCCCGCCTGGCTCAGCAAAACCGCCAGCGAAACGCCTTCTACCCCCATGCGCAGCTGTCCCAGCAATACCAGAGAAAGGGCGGTTTGGGCGATCACAGCCCCTATGGTAACGATTGCCGGAAAGCGGCTTTCACCGCTGCCCTGGATAAGACAGATCAGCAGATTTTGAAGCCCCTGAAATCCTCCTCCCAGAAGAAGGAATCTTAAATATTCTCTGGACTCCTCCCGCATCTGCGGCGGAATGTTGGCCAGCGCCATAAACGGATCCGGAAAAAGCGCAAAAAGAAAGCTTCCTGCAGTCATTATGGCTGAGAGCAGAACTGCCCCCTGCACCGTTTCCCGAAGCCTTTTTTCCTTCCCCATACCTGCCGCCCGGTTAATGGAAATGGCGAATCCCGTAGTCATGGATATAAATAAGGCGTCCAGGATCAAGTCCCAGGCGCTGCAGGCGCCGATCACCGCAACCGCCTCCTGGTCTAAAAAACGTCCTGCAGCAGCGGCGCCGACAGGCGCATAAAGCTGCTGAAAAACGCTGGAAAGCATCAGCGGAAACAAAAATCTCGCCAATTCCCTCTCCGAAAGTTTTTCCGTAAATCGAACCATTTGATCTTCCCCCTGAAAAATCCCCTATGCCCAGTCTTTTAAAGCTTTAAAATAAAACAGCCGCAGGCTGGTATTCCCCTGCTTCTCCAGATAGTCGTCCAAAAACCTGCTGGCCTGACGCAGCCAGTTCTGGCACTGGGCCGGCTCCGATCCTGCGCAGCATTCTCTATAAAGCTTCAGATATCCCAGAAGCAGCCGGTCCAGACGGCTTCCGTCCACCTGGGTATGATCCTTATCCAGCCCCAGATATCCAAACTGTATAAGCCAGCGGCTGAGCCATTCTTCATTTACAAATGGACTGGCGAAGATCATCAGGTGGCGGATCATCGTTTTTCTGGGAATCTCTCCCAAAAGTTTCATCTGCCTTCCAAACTCCGACATATAATTCAGGCTGGAAATATGACGCCCTACCTGGGCGGAATATTCCCCTTCCCGGCAGCGGATGTAGCCCTTCGCGTCTGTGTAATACAGATGGCGGAGGCTGTGGGCCAGATCCTCTCCTGAGTGGTACAGCTGCCGTTTCAGCGCCGGATGAACCTTATCCAGATACTCCCCGGCCAGTTCCTGCAAAAGCGCCCTCCGCTCCTGATACGCGGCATCCTGAGTCACAGACTCAAACACCCGATCGCATCGGTCGCAGTAGCCCTGGATCAGAAACCGTCTTTCCTCCTCTGACAGCTGCAAAGCCTTTCCGAACAGCAGACACTGTTCCCTGCTGACGGGAAGATGCCTGCCGGTCCGCCAGTAGCGGATCTTCAGTGTGTCCGACCCTTTTTCCGGCTCCGCCGCATACATTTCCCGAAAGATCAGCTGATCTGCCTCCGCCTTTCCCAGCTGTCCATTCTCCGCCCGGAACCGGTCATATACCTGCTCCATCCACCGTTTCTCCGGCCTCTCTGTCCTGCCTGAAGCCAGGCATTCCTCCGCCAGCTCCAGCAATATCTGCTCCGTACTTTTTTTCACCCATACCTTCCCCTTATCTGTGCAAAACTGTTTTGTTTATACCATATCATTTCCATCTTTCCATGACAATCAGGTAATCTTTAACATTTTGTCTTTTCTCCTTGTATTTCCTGAATTTCCCTGACTTTATCATAAAAAAGAGGAGGAGTACCGCAGCTTCGATACTCCCCCTGGTTTCCCGCCGTCCTGAACTAATGGTTAATATACCAGATCCGCCAAAACCCACTGTTTTACCGAACCCATAAACTCAGGCAGATCGCTCTCGCTGATCTCCACATACTGAAAACTGGACCAGGTTTCAGCCTGTTCCCCGTCTTCATCATAGCTGATCGATGTGAGAGGATAGCCGTCTTCATCGTATGTATATTCCGTCCACGCTCCGTATGGATCGTCCCGGCGAATGATATTTCCGGACTCATCGTAAGTATAATTCCACACAGCGCTGCTTTGGCTTCCGTCCTCGTTTACATTGATCTTTTGCAGAAGCCGGCCGGAATCGTCATAGGCCAGGGCATACCAGAAAAGCCTGGCGCCGTTGGAATGTATGCATTTGTATTCAGAAATCCGGCCCGCTTCATCAAAAACATAGGTTGTGACGCTGGCCTGATCAAGAGGAGAGTAGGCGAGGGCTCTTCCTGCCTCGTCAATTTCATAAGCGCGCTCCTCTACCGTTTCCAGGTAAACGTCGTCTGGAGTATAGCGTTCAAAGCCTGTGTACAGAACGCCGCCTTCGTAAATCGGCGCGTAGTAGGAGCTGATCTGCCCGTCCTGGTCGGTACGGTGGATATTTTCCCGTACAAGAACCTTGAGAGCCGAACCGGATGCTGCCTCTTCTTCCGAAGACGGACTGCTCTCAGAAGGGGCCGCAGCCTCAGAACCGCTTTCCTCCATACTGGTCTCTGCCGTCTGGCTTTCTTCTGTCTGGCTTTCTTCTGTCTGGCTTTCTGCCGCCGGTTCGGACGGGGCGCTATCGTCTGTGCCGCAGCCTGTCAGAGAAAGAAGCAGGACGCAGGCCAGAATCATAGAAATACGGTAACTGTTCAGGACGGCACATCTTCTTGTCCGGCCAAGGCCGGCCAAGAAGCATCGGGTGTCCATCCGATGTGAAAACAGGGGCAAAAGCATGCTTATAAGCAAGCTTAATGCCTGTTTTTTCCCCTGTTTTCCCGCCGTCCTGAACTGATAGAAAATGCGTTTTTTCATAAAATATAACTTCCTTTCGATCACCTGGCGGCTGTACTTTTACTGTGCTTCCCATCCGTTTCCGCCTCCGGAACGGGAGATCGTGCCGTCTGGGCTGTACCGGTACCACCAGCTGGTCCCGTCCTTGCAGCCGCCTTCCGCAGTCATTGTTACCACCACATTTTCACTCATCTTATCGTCATATTGGAGATGGTAGAAGGTTCCATCTCTGTCTACGGCATTAACTACAACAGTGCCTGTATGGTTTCCAACCTTAACTCCTGCCAGGTTGGTCCAGGCCGCCAGGTCCTCCTGCACATACTGTGCCAGGGTTCCCGTCACCTTTAAAGTTCCCTCTGGCGTCAGTCCTACGATCATGCCTTCGTCCATACTGATGTAGTTCAGATCGCCCCAGCTTAAAATTTCATCTGCATAAAAGCCGCAGGCTTTCACCGTGCCGTCTCCCTGGATTCCGGCTACGGTCAGCTCCCATTCCGGATCTAAAGCATCCCCGCCTGTCCGATATTTGGCAGCATCGATAAGGGCCATATTGTCCCAGCCCAGAAATTCCATGCCCACATACTCAGTGGAAACCCCGTCGGAATTGTCCACATACACCTGTCCTGCGTCGTTCAGGAGGAAAAAATCCCTCTTCTCCGCTCCCAGACTGGCATAGGTTCCTTCTGCCAGTACCATATTCTCTTCCGACAGATTTGAGAAGGAGTAATTGCTCTCAAAATAATTAACGGTCTTATTCCCTACATCAAAATACGTCTCCGGCTTCATATCCCGCAGCCGGGCGTTAACATCTGCCGGATCCCGCACTGCCACATAATAAACTGTGTCGTCGGAAATACACACCGCCGCCTGGTTGACGTTCGTAGTGCTGTAGACCACATCCTTTATGCCGCTTAGGATCTTCGTCTGATGGAAGTACAGATCCCCGCCTTCTGTCAGGGCCAGAAGCTCCGTCTGGCTGGATGAGTCTGCAATTTTCTTCACATCCGGCAAAGCCGCATAGTCCGCCGCAAAATTATCAATGGTTTCTCCTCTGGTAACCACAGAGCCGTCTGGGAGCAGAAAATACTCTCCTGTGGTCAGGGTATCTGCAGCAGCCATCGCCTCCTGGATCCCTTCCGCCACAGTAAGGCTTCCGCCGTCAAAGGAGGAAGCTTCCTCCTCGCCGGATGGATCTTTATTTTCATCAGAAACATTCTCCTGTCCTCCGGCTGCTTTTTCTTCTTCTGATGCTGCGCCTGAACCGCCGCAGCCATTTAACGTTACGGCCAAAGCCAGCGCTCCGGCCAATATAAGTCCTGTTTTCTTTCTCATCAAATCCTCACTTTTCTGATCCTGGTATCTTTGTTCTTCTGTTATCCCCTATGATACCTCTGGCAGCCTGGTCATCATAACAGAGTGCGCGTCATCGTCGTACTCCCCTTCCAGCTGAGCAGCTTCGGCATCCACATAGGGATTTTCCAGGTTCCACCCATAGGATAAAAGCTGGGCGTCTCCTAACAGTCCCCGGTCCGCAGTGATCGCTGCTTCCTCTGCGGCAGCCACCACATTGGTCCAGGTTCCATAAGTTTCTTCACACAGTTCCTTCGTATGATCGCTGGCCTCTGCCTCCAGGGCATAGACAAAGCTTCCGTCGGATCTCAGGCCCGCCACATACTCATTTCCGCGGATCACCTGCACAATATCCGTCCAGGAAAGGATTTCCTCCGGATATTGTGGAGTTCCTACCATAGCCTGTGCTACCAGGGTTCCGTCCTGCTTTAAACCGATCAGTTCCGAATAATCGTCCTGCTCTCCGTTTAAGTAGACCATAGCTATATCTGTCCAGCCTTCCAGCTCTGTCACTTCTCCGCCCGCCATGTAAGCGGCCGTTCCGTCCTGGCGCACTACTGCCATCCTATCCCAGAAGGAATCCACATATTTTACATTTTCAAGCCCCTCTGCCGTGTGCACCTCGCTGTCTGTGCTTTTGGCGCTGCAGTAGACCACTCCGCCATCCGCTGTCACAGCAGCCACGTCCTGGCCATATCCAGCGCTTGTGACAAAAAAGCAGTCAAAATACTGGATATTATAGTCCTTAAAGATCTGCTCTCCTCCATACCACAGCCTTCCTTCAGAATCCAGGATCAGTTCCATATCACTGTAGTCCGCCGTCTGGATCTGACGGATCTGGCTTCCGGCAGTTCCCTCTGAAACCAGCTCTGCATACCGGCTGAAGCTTCTGGTATCGCTCACCGCGTTGGGGGCGGCGTAGAAAGTGGTTCCCTCCGCATACATGGAGTAGTAGCCCTTTCCGGAAAAACGCATGTTGTTCTCAATAGCTTCTTCAATGGTCAGATCTGCCTTTACTGTTTCGGCAGCTTCTTCCGATCCGTCCTCTTCTGCCATTTCTTCCTCGTCCTGGTCTTCTTTTCCTTCTCCCTCTTCGGCTTCTTCCTCCTGGTTTGCCTCCTGTTCCTGTCCTGCCTCTTTTGAGGCGTCCTCCCCGCCAGAGCAGGCCATAAGGGCCAACGATGAAGCCAGCACTATCATTGGTACAAGATTTCTTTTTTTCACTTTTTCACTCCTCCTTCTGTTTAAGATTCAGCACCGCCTCCTGAATCTTGGGTATTTTTCATTTTATCCACTAAAGATCAATTCATCAACATTGTTAGTTTTAACATTTACATCACCTGCATTCCATATAGCTGCAGCGATGATAATACATAAACTGGCATCATCTGTTTTAAAATACATATTTTACTTTCGTTCTATCCTTATTTAACTAGCTAATATATAGTACTATTATATTAGCTAAAGGAGGTCTTTATCATGAGTATCATAACAACAGCAACCTCCACAGAAATGCAGAATAATTTTGGCCGGTACTTAAATCTAATCCTTTCCGGCCAGAAGATTATTGTAATGAAAAATGGCAAGGAAGTCGGCCGGTTTATTCCAAAGGATACTGCCGTTTCCTACCTCACGGATTCCTTTCACGGAATTTTAAAAGGAGATTATGACCTTGACAGAGAAAAAGCAGAAAGGCTGACAGCGAAGTATGAGACTATTGATTGACACAAACGTGAGCCTGGATGTCCTTCAGAACCGTGAGCCCTATGTGAAAGATTCATCTGTTATCTGGAAGCTTTGTGAAGCCCACCAGGCCGAAGGATTTATTTCCGCTCTGACCTTCGCCAATCTTGTCTATATTATGCGCAAGGAACTGAATCCAAGGCAGACTGAGTACGTCCTGCAAAAACTCTCCTTAATTTTCACCTTTACAGAATTATCACCTTCTGATCTCACCTCAGCCGCACGCCTGCAGTGGAATGATTTTGAAGACGCCCTGCAAAGCATGACGGCTGAACGGATCCATGGGGATTATCTCGTAATGCGGAATGTGCGGGATTTTTTGAGAAGCAGAGTTGCTGCCTTTACTCCATCTGAACTATGCGGTCGGATACGGATTTGACATTTTATAAATAACCAGATTTATGTGAGTAAATAGTAGGCATAATTAAGAAGCAAGGCAGATATTATTGATGTGAAATTCATACCTGCCACCTACTTACAAAACTAGACTGTCAACTATGCCGTTTCTCTTGTTTGGGAGATTTCTGTGTAATAGTCATGACATAGCTGCTGGGTTTTTCACATAGGTAATGGCCGAGGCTGTAAAATATTCTGTGTCTATGGGAATGAAACCTTCCAGATAAGAATTCGATATGTAGTGGTTTTTGTCGGCTTTTGCAGCCGTATCTTTTGTCGAATTTATCTTTCTGGTTATAGTATTTCCTG
>DWZA01000082.1 GCA_019118365.1 Candidatus Lachnoclostridium stercoravium
AACAGGGGTAAAAACAGGCATTAAGCTTGCTTATAAGCATGCTTTTGCCCCTGTTTTCACATCGGACGGACATCCGATGCTTCTTGCCCGGCCTTGGCAGGGCAAGAAGATGTGCCGTCCTGAACTGTTACCATATACGATAAAGAGCGTTACAAGCTTGCTTGTAAAAGCGATTTGACATATATCCTGGCATAGGGATGACATCCCAGGCTTCCCTCCAGCACAATCTGTGCTGGAGGGAAGATGTACGGCTGAACTGTTACGAATTTACATCCCAGTATACCAAAATTTATTTTAATATTCAACATTACATAATCTTAAGATTTCCGCAACGGCCGGTCCCTATACCAGGCGGCAATGAGCCGGCTGTAAAAAAAGCTTGCAAAATGTCAGATGTTGGTGTATAGTAAATAGCATAATTTATGACTAAATTTATTGATGTTTAAAATTAAATATTAATAAATGTAAAAAGTGTAACCGTTCAGGACGGTACAAAAAAGTATTGCCAAAGGTGCAAAGGAGGTACCATATGGATGTAAAAGAATTCAGAGATGAGCTTCTTACCTCGTTTCTGGTAGTCCAGTCTTACCTGGAGGACAGCCTGAACCCGGTATGCAGGGAATGCGGGCTTACGCTGCAGCAGTTTCGGATCCTGATCGAGCTGGACCGCCATCCAGGAAGAAAGGCCGGCGACTTAAGCGATACCGTAGGGATCCAGAGGGGCAATATCGCTTCTATATGTAAGAAGATGGAGCAGAACGGCTGGGTAGAACGCAGGAGGAGCCAGGAGGACGAACGGATCGTCATGGTCAGCCTGACGGACAAAGGACGGGATGCAAAGAAAACAGTAGAAAATATGATGACAGACCGGGTAAGGGCGGTACTGGAGAGGGAATCGGAAGAGACGTTCGACAATATCCGCGCAGGCCTGGCGTCCCTATGTAAGGTAATGGAAAGGATAAACAGCTATGAATGAAGTGAAGACACCGAAAAAGCCATTGATCTATTATTATGTGATCGTATTGCTGGTACTTATGTTATTTAACTGGCTCGTTTCTCCGGCGCTTTTTTCGCCGAAGATCGAGGAAGTGGACTACGGAGTATTTTTGTCCATGGCAGAGGACAAGAACCTGTCGGAGGTACAGGTGACGGATACGGAGATCGTATTCGCGGATAACGGCCAGCCGCCGAAGTTTTATAAGACCGGCCGCATGAACGATATCTTTCTGGTAGACCGGCTCTGGGATGCCGGGATAACAGAATTTGGTTCTCCTATCGTAGAGCAGATGTCGCCGTTTTTAAGTGCCATCTTAAGCTGGGTGATCCCGCTGGTGATCTTTATCGTGGCAGGGCAGCTTTTATCCCGCTATATGATGAAGAAGATGGGTGGGATCGGAGGAATGGGAAACGCCATGTCCTTTGGAAAGAGCAACGCAAAAGTGTATGTGCCGTCTAAGGAAGGGATCCGTTTTTCCGACGTAGCAGGTGAAGATGAGGCGAAGGAGCTTCTGACGGAGATCGTCGATTATCTCCACAATCCCCAGCGGTATGCGGAGATCGGAGCTACGATCCCCAAAGGAGCTCTGCTCGTAGGCCCTCCAGGAACCGGCAAGACCCTTTTGGCAAGGGCGGTAGCAGGAGAAGCCCACGTCCCCTTCTTCTCTATTTCCGGCTCAGAGTTTGTGGAGATGTTCGTAGGCATGGGCGCGGCCAAGGTCCGCGACCTTTTTAAACAGGCCAATGAAAAGGCTCCCTGTATCGTATTTATCGACGAGATCGATACCATAGGCAAAAAGCGTGACGGCGCAGGAGCGATCGGCGGAAACGACGAACGGGAGCAGACTTTAAACCAGCTGCTTACCGAGATGGACGGATTCGACGCGAAAAAGGGCGTTATCATCCTGGCGGCTACCAACCGTCCGGAGTCCCTGGACCCGGCCCTTCTGCGTCCGGGACGTTTCGACCGGAGGATCCCGGTAGAGCTGCCGGATCTGGCCGGAAGAGAAGCGATCCTGAAAGTCCATGCAAAGAAAGTAAAGATAAGCGACGACGTGGACTTTTCCGCTATTGCCAAAGCCGCTGCGGGAGCGTCCGGCGCAGAGCTTGCCAATATGGTCAATGAAGCCGCCCTGCGGGCAGTGCGCTCCGGCAGGAAAGTGGTGACCCAGGCAGATCTGGAAGAGAGCGTAGAAGTGGTGATCGCAGGATACCAGAAGAAGAACAAGATCCTGACAGACCATGAGAAGATGGTGGTGGCTTACCATGAGACAGGCCACGCCCTTGTGGCTGCTCTTCAGACCGCTTCCGCTCCGGTAACGAAGATCACCATCATCCCCCGTACTTCCGGCGCCCTGGGATATACTATGCAGGTGGAGCAGAACGACCACAACCTGATGACAAAGGAAGAGCTGGAAAATAAGATCGCTACCTATACCGGCGGCCGCGTGGCTGAAGACCTGATCTTCCATTCTATCACTACCGGAGCAGCCAACGATATCGAACAGGCTACAAAGCTTGCAAGAGCTATGGTCACAAGGTTCGGCATGAGCGACGATTTCGGCATGGTAGCCCTGGAAACCGTCGGGAACCAGTACCTTGGCGGAGATACTTCTCTGGCATGCTCGCCGGAAACAGCGACGGAGATTGACAAAAAGGTCATCCATGTGGTAAAAACACAGTATGCAAAAGCCGAAGCCCTGTTAAAGTCCCATATGAAGGAACTGAACGCCCTTTCCCAGTACCTGTATTCCAAGGAAACGATCACAGGAGAGGAATTTATGGGCATCCTGAGCCAGATGGAACAGAAGCAGGACGAGGCAGGAGAAAAGAAAGAAGAGAAGGAGGAGCCGTAAACTCATGCTCCGGGAATACAGGATCTTATACAAAGGCGGCCAGGGCGAGCTGACCGAGAAAAAATCACGTTTTATCGCCACCACAAGGCCGGTGGAGACAGAGGAAGAAGCGCTGGCGTTTATTGAAGAGATGCGGAAAAAATACTGGGACGCCAGGCACAATTGTTTCGCATACGTGATCGGGGAAAAAGGGGAGCTCCAGCGCTGCAGCGACGACGGAGAGCCCAGCCAGACAGCCGGCCGCCCTATGCTTGACGTGCTTTTGGGAGAAGAGGTGCGCAATGTCTGCGCAGTAGTCACCAGGTATTTTGGAGGCACCCTTTTAGGCACCGGCGGCCTGGTGCGGGCCTATTCCGGCGCAGTCCAGGAGGGCTTAAAAAACAGCGTGATCGTAACAAAGCGCCTGGCTGACCGCCTGGAAGTCCAGACGGATTACAACAGCGTGGGAAAGATCCAGTATATCGCCGCTCAGGCAGGGATCACGGCCCTGGACAGCCAGTATACCGATTCCGTCCGATTCACCTTCCTGGTCCCGACGGACCATACGGAGCAGTTCTGCGCCCAGATCACCGAAGGAACCAGCGGAAAGAGCAGGCTGGAAAAAAACGGCCAGGTGTACTACGGGATATTAAATAAAGAAATCATCCTTTTTTAAGGAAAATGCCTGCGGCGTAGATGATGGTAACCGTTCAGCCGTGCGCCAGGATATATGTCAGATCGCTTTTGCAAGCAAGCTTGCAGAGCTCTTTATCATATATCCTGGTGCACGGCTGAATTGATGCCAGAAATTTTTTAAATCCTCTTGAAATTGGAAAAATATGATGATATACTCACTGATTGGTAAGTGTGCCTTTAGCGCACACTTTTTACGTATTGGGAAACTTATTTCGGAAGGAAGTATATATTATGAAGATGAAGCGAGACGATGTAAGGAACGTCGCGATTATTGCCCATGTCGACCACGGCAAGACCACTTTGGTAGATGCTCTTTTAAAGCAGAGCGGCATTTTCCGTGAAAACCAGGAAGTGGCGGAGCGTGTCATGGACTCCAACGCCCTGGAGAGGGAGAGAGGGATCACGATCCTTTCCAAAAACACTGCAGTTACTTATAAAGGAACGAAGATCAATATCGTAGATACCCCAGGCCACGCGGATTTCGGCGGAGAAGTGGAGCGCGTGCTGAAGATGGTAAACGGAGTTATCCTGGTAGTGGACGCTTACGAAGGAGCCATGCCCCAGACAAAGTTCGTGCTGAGAAAGGCTCTGGAACTGGATCTTCCGGTAGTTGTCTGCATTAACAAGATCGACCGCCCGGAGGCGCGCCCGGAGGAAGTGATCGACGAGATCCTGGAACTGTTTATGGATCTGGATGCTTCCGACGAACAGCTGGACTGCCCGTTCGTATTCGCATCTGCAAAGGCAGGCTTCGCAAAGAAAAATCTGGACGACCCGGAAGTGGATATGGCTCCTCTTCTGGAGACGATCGTTGATTATATCCCCGCTCCGGAAGGAGATCCGGACGCCCACACCCAGGTACTGATCAGCACCATCGACTACAACGAGTATGTGGGAAGGATCGGTATCGGAAAGATTGAAAACGGAATGGTCCGTGTAAACCAGGAATGCGTTCTGGTGAACCATCATGATCCGGATAAATTTAAGAAGATCAAGATCGGAAAGCTTTATGAGTTCGACGGGCTGGCAAGAAAAGAAGTGAACCAGGCGGAATTTGGCTCTATCGTGGCTATTTCCGGAGTCGCTGACCTTCATATCGGCGATACGATCTGCTCCCCGGAGAACCCGGAGGCGATCCCGTTCCAGAAGATCTCAGAGCCGACTATCGCTATGGACTTTATGGTAAACGACAGCCCGCTGGCCGGCCAGGAGGGCAAATATGTAACCTCCAGGCATTTAAGGGACCGTCTGTTCCGCGAGCTGAACACAGACGTGAGCCTGAGAGTGGAAGAGAAGACGCCGGACTGCTTTAAAGTATCCGGAAGAGGAGAACTCCACCTGTCTGTCCTGATCGAGACAATGCGCCGGGAAGGCTATGAATTTGCTGTCAGCAAAGCGGAGGTCCTTTATAAGACAAATGAAAGGAACCAGAAGCTGGAGCCGATGGAGATCGCTTATGTGGATGTGCCGGAAGAATTTACAGGGATCGTGATCCAGAAGCTGACCAGCAGAAAGGGCGAGCTTCAGGGCATGAGCCCGGCTGCCGGCGGATATACCAGACTGGAATTCTCTATCCCGTCCAGAGGCCTGATCGGCTACCGCGGCGAATTTATGACGGATACGAAGGGAAACGGTATCCTGAACACGATCTTTGACGATTACGGCCTGTATAAAGGAGATCTGTCCTACCGGCCGACCGGCTCCCTGATCGCTTATGAGGCAGGCGAATCCATTACTTACGGCCTGTTCAACGCCCAGGAGAGAGGAACGCTTTTCATCGGCCCAGGAGTAAAAGTATATTCCGGCATGGTCATTGGTTCCAATCCAAAGGCGGAGGATATCGAACTGAACGTCTGCAAGACCAAGAAGCTGACCAATACCCGTTCCTCCAGCGCGGACGAGGCCTTAAAGCTTACGCCGCCAAAGGAGATGAGCCTGGAGCAGTGCCTGGACTTCATCGATACGGACGAACTTCTGGAAGTAACTCCGAAGAGCCTGAGGATCCGCAAGAAGATCCTGGATCCGACGATGAGAAAGCGCGCTGCGTTCAATAAAAAACAGCAGGCGTAAAAGAAAAGAACATTTTTTTGCTCCGCAGCCGCAAAAGGCCCGTTACAGAAAGCCCAGGCTGCGGGGCGTTTTTCTGCCTGAAAAACAGCCTTTTACACTTCCTTGCAAAAATTTACAAATTATTGTTGACAATTAAAACAATTCGTATTATACTATGCAACGTAGTCAGCGAGGCGTGGCTCAGTTTGGTAGAGCGCTGCGTTCGGGACGCAGAGGTCGCAAGTTCGAATCTTGTCGCCTCGACTATATGGCCTATTGGTCAAGCGGTCAAGACGCCGCCCTCTCACGGCGGAAACCCGGGTTCGATTCCCGGATAGGTCATTGAATGCTTTGGAGTTTTCCAAAGCATTTTTTAACAAATGCTTCCGTGGCTCAGGGGTAGAGCATTTCACTCGTAATGAAAGGGTCGCCGGTTCAAATCCGGCCGGGAGCTGAAGAAGGCGCATCCTGCGGGGTGCGCTTTTTCGTTTTATTATAAGTTTTTATTGCAAAAATGTTGACAGAATATAAAAATTGTGATACAAAGCTCATAAACACGTAGGATAGAGGCGCGGGATCTAAGAGTACCGCCGGCAAGAGCGTGGGAAGCTGCCGGAGGGGAAAGGAGATACCGCCGAAGGAGCAGGACCGTCCCACAGGCGCTGTTCCTGGGACGCCGCAGAATATGCGGCGGACTGTCACAAGGATGTGGAGCGCTATCACAAAAGTACGATACGGATGATCGCCATCGGTGCCGCTGCAGATATGTGACAGGCGCTGATGGCCTTTTTGTTTTTGGACGATCTGTAACAGTCCAGGATATGCTGCGAAAAACTGAGAGGAGAAGTGTATGGAAAAGAAAAAAACAGTCGGAAAGACGCTGTTTCGGATAGGATGGCTTACGGTTTTATTCGTGCTGCTCCTGACGGCGACGGCATTTGCACAGGGAGAGGGAGAAGAGGCGTATCAGCCTGCCCTTTACGCCACCTTTTGGGCTCTGCTGCCTCCTGTAGTGGCTATCGGCCTTGCCCTTATCACAAAGGAAGTTTACAGTTCCCTGCTGATCGGGATCGCCGCAGGAGCGGTGCTGTATTCCAATTTCAGCTTTGAGGGGACGGTCGTTCACATGTTCCGGGGCGGCCTGATCGCTGTTTTGGCGGATCCTTATAATATGGGCATCATCATTTTCCTGGTCATCCTGGGAACCGTAGTGGCCCTGATGAACAAGGCCGGCGGCTCCGCCGCCTTCGGACAGTGGGCGGGAAAGAAGATCAAGACCAGAGTCGGCGCCCAGCTGGCGACAGTGGCCTTGGGAGTGCTGATCTTTATCGACGATTACTTTAACTGCCTGACAGTAGGAAGCGTTATGCGTCCGGTTACAGACAGGCATAATGTTTCCAGGGCAAAATTGTCCTATATCATAGACGCTACAGCGGCTCCTGTATGTATTATCGCGCCGATCTCCTCCTGGGCCGCGGCTGTTACCGGCTTTGTAGAAGGAGAAGACGGCTTCGCACTGTTCATCGCCGCGATCCCTTACAATTTTTACGCGCTGCTGACCATCGCCATGCTGATCATCGTAGCTATTACAGGGATCGACTATGGCCCGATGGCGGTCCATGAGAAAAACGCGATAGAAAAGAACGACCTTTATACGACTCCGGACAGGCCTTACGCGGATGCGGAGACGACAGAGACTGACGGCAAGGGACAGGTTATGGATCTGATCATCCCCATCGCTTCTCTGATCATATGCTGTGTGATCGGCATGATCTATACTGGCGGCTTCTTTGAGGGAGCCGGTTTTGTAGAGGCCTTTTCTAACAGCGATGCATCGGAAGGCCTTGCCATGGGAAGCTTTTTTGGCCTGCTGATCACGATCCTCGTTTATCTGGCGAGAAGGATCCTTAACTTTGAAGAGTGCATGGCCTGCGTGCCGGAAGGATTTAAGGCAATGGTGCCGGCGATCCTGATCCTGACGTTCGCATGGACATTAAAGGCAATGACGGACAGCCTGGGAGCGGCCGTATATGTGGCTGACCTGATGGAATCCTGCGCCGGCAGCCTGATGAACCTTCTTCCTGCGTTTATCTTCCTGGTAGGCTGTTTCCTGGCCTTTGCCACAGGAACTTCCTGGGGGACCTTCGGGATCCTGATCCCCATCGTTGTAGCGGTATTTGCCAGCACCAACCATGAACTGATGGTCATCTCGATCTCTGCATGTATGGCAGGCGCGGTATGCGGCGACCACTGCTCCCCGATCTCCGACACTACGATCATGGCCTCGGCGGGAGCCCAGTGCAATCATGTGAACCATGTGTCCACCCAGCTGCCTTACGCGGCTACAGTCGCGGCAATATCCTTTGTCACTTACCTGATCGCAGGATTCGTCCAGACTCCGTGGATCTCCCTGCCGGCAGGGCTTCTTATGCTCTGCGCCGTACTGTTCGCGATCCGTTTTCTGAGAAAATAGTTTAACCGTTCAGCCGTGCGCCAGGATATATGATAAAGAGAGTTACAAGCTTGCTTGTAAAAGCGATTTATCATATATCCTGGCATAGGGATGACATCTCAGGGCTTCCCTCCAGCACATTCTGGCTGGAGGGAAGATACACGGCTGAACGGTTACGAGAAAATAGTAGCCAGTAACCTTGCTACTTGCAATATCAAAAAAAGAGAGTATAATAATTTCCGTACAACGTGGTGCTCATGGAAATGGGCTGAGAGTAAGCTGTATCGCTTTAACACATATTACCGGATCCGGGTAATGCCGGCGCAGGGAAATATCGGAGATTGTTAGGCGCCGCAGCAGATCTTTGCCGCGGCGCTTTCTGATTTTATAGGAAAGGCTATGCGGCGGCCGCGTGAAAAAGGGGCAGATCGGGGGCACCACCTTCTGTCGCTTTCAAGAAAAATGCTGTAACCGTCCGAGACGGTTACAAACGATCAATCAAAGAAAGGAAGTAACAGATATGAAAACAGCATTGACCATTGCAGGCAGCGACTGCAGCGGAGGCGCCGGTATCCAGGCTGACATCAAGACCATGACCGCTCACGGAGTATACGCCATGAGCGCGATCACAGCTCTGACAGCACAGAATACGACGGGCGTAACAGGGATCATGGAGGCGGAACCGGAATTTTTAAAGAAACAGCTGGATGCCATATTTACTGATATTTTTCCGGATGCGGTAAAGATCGGGATGGTATCCTCAACAGGGCTGATCCAGGTGATCGCCGCAGCCTTAAAAGAATATGGAGCAAAAAATATCGTTGTGGATCCGGTCATGGTGGCCACCAGCGGATCAAAACTGATCAGCGACGACGCCATTGAAAGCCTGAAATCCTGCCTTCTTCCTCTGGCGACCGTGCTTACTCCCAATATCCCGGAGACAGAAGTCCTTTCCGGCATGGAAGTAAAGAGCGCGGAGGATATGGAAAAAGCGGCGAAGGTGATCGGGGATAAGTACCATTGTGCAGTCCTTTGCAAAGGCGGCCATCAGCTAAATGATGCCAACGACCTGCTCTACCGGGACGGCAGCTTTAAATGGTTTTACGGAAAGCGGATCGACAATCCCAATACTCACGGAACAGGCTGCACCTTATCCAGCGCCATTGCTTCCAATCTGGCAAAAGGAAGGGACCTGGATACAGCGGTAGCTCAGGCAAAATCCTACCTGTCTCAGGCTCTGGCCGCTCAGCTGGATCTGGGGAAGGGAAGCGGGCCTATGAACCATGCCTTCGCCATCGAAGGGGAATATGGGGAGGCCGCCAATGGAAGGTAAACGTACATCTATCTTTGCCAATAGCCTGATCTGGTTTGGAGCCGCAGTTTCCATCGCGGAGATCCTGACCGGTACTTATTTTGCGCCTCTGGGCTTTCAGAAAGGGCTTATGGCCATCATTTTAGGACATATTATCGGCTGCGCCATGTTCTTTGCCGCCGGCATGATCGGAGCAAGGACCAGGAAAAGCGCCATGGAAACTGTAAAAATGAGCTTTGGAAGCCAGGGCGGACTGCTTTTTGCGGCGTTAAACGTCCTTCAGCTGACCGGCTGGACGGCGATCATGATCTATGACGGCGCGCTGGCTGCCAACGGGATCTTTGCCACCGGCCCATGGGTATGGTGCCTGGTGATCGGCGTCATGATCCTGATCTGGATCTTTATCGGAGTAGAAAACCTGGGCAAAGTCAATACCATAGCTATGGCTGCGCTGTTTATCCTCTCCCTGATCCTCTGCGGCGTGATCTTTAAAGGAGGTTCGGCTCTTCCGGCAGGCGGCGAGGCCATGTCCTTCGGAGCCGCAGTAGAGCTGTCTGTAGCCATGCCTCTTTCCTGGCTCCCTGTGATCAGCGACTATACCAGAGAAGCGGAAAAGCCTTTTGGAGCTACTCTGGCCAGCACGGTGGTATACGGCATTGTCAGCTGCTGGATGTACGCCATCGGCATGGGCGCGGCGATCTTTACAGGAGAGTCCGATATCTCTCAGATCATGGTAAAAGCGGGCCTTGGGGTAGCTGGACTTCTGATCATCGTGTTATCTACGGTCACCACAACGTTTCTGGACGCTTTTTCCGCCGGCGTTTCCAGCGTATCGATCTCAGGCCGGATCAGCGAGAAATGGGCCGGCATTGTAGTGACTGTTATCGGTACCATAGCTGCTATCGTATATCCTATGGATAATATCACAGATTTCCTCTATCTGATCGGTTCTGTATTCGCCCCGATGATCGCTATCCAGATCGCGGATTATTTTATCCTGAACAAGGACAGCAGCAGACAGGCGGCTAACGGAATGAACCTGATCATCTGGGTGATCGGCTTTATCCTGTATCGCTGGCTTATGACTGTGGACATTCCGGTGGGCAATACTCTTCCGGACATGGCGGTCACCATCGTCATCTGCCTGGCTGCTAACGCTGTGTTTGGAAGCAGAAACCGCAGGTAGATATTTAAAACTGGTCGACCACTTTATAGAAAAATTTTCCTCATACCTTGCCTTTTTCGCGGCAGAAGATTATAATATAGGCAGAGCCGCCCAAAGGGGGCGGGGAAGATCTCGTTTTCAGAACAGGAGGAGAAGGACAATGAACGAAACGATCAAAAACATTCTGGAAAGAAGAAGTATCCGCAAATTTAAACCGGAGCAGATCAAGGACGAGGATCTGGAGCTGATCCTGGAAGCTGGAAAGTACGCCGCTTCAGGAAAGAATATGCAGCCGACTCATATGGTAGTGATCCAGGATAAGGAGATCCTGAAAAAATTATCTGATATGAATAAAGAATTTTTAGGAAAGCCGGAGATGGAGGATGCGTTTTTCGGCGCTCCTACAGTCATCCTGGTGCTGGCCGACAGGAAATCTCCAAATTATCTCTATGACGGAAGCCTTGTTATGGGCAACCTGATGCTGGCGGCTCAGTCCCTGGGTCTGGGTTCCTGCTGGATCAACCGCGCGAAGGAAGAGTTCAATACAGAGTACGGAAAATCCCTGTTAAAGCAGTGGGGACTGGAAGGCGATTACGAAGGCATCGGCCATTGCATCGTCGGATATATGGACTGCGAGAATCCAAAAGCAGCTCCAAGAAAAGCTGATTTTGTTACATATGTGAGATAGTCAGAAAAGTTAGAAGGGCTGCGTATTTCCTGAGAGATATGCAGCCTTTATTGCTGCCTGCGGCAGCCTGGAAAGACTGGCCGCAGCCTGGTTGTGGGATATGCATAACATTAGTAATGACTGGCTTTACATAACTGGCCGTTATGGCAAATATTCCTTTTCAATAGTTGACAAATTTTGGTCAGATTGATATCATTGGTATAATATCGAGACAGCATTTAAGTGGGTAGAGGAGTTTGATGCAGAAGATGGAAAGAATCGTTTTATCGCTTTTGGTAGATAATACTGCGGGCGTTCTGGCAAGGGTATCCAGCCTGTTCAGCCGCAGAGGATATAATATAGAGAGCCTGACCGTAGGAACTACAGCAGATGAGAGATATTCCAGGATGACCGTGGTCTCCTTTGGAGATCAGAAGATCCTGGAGCAGATCAAGAACCAGCTGGAGAAGCTGGAGGATGTCAGAGACATCAAGGAGCTGCGGGGAAGTTCTTCCGTTTACCGGGAGCTGATCCTGGTAAAGGTGAAGGCGAACGCCAGCGAGAGGCAGGCGGTCAGCGCTATCGCGGATATTTTCCGGGCCTCTATCGTAGACGTAGGCAAAGAGTCCATGACCATCATGCTTACGGGGGATCAGTCAAAGCTTAACGCGCTGATCAGCCTGGTGGAGGATTATGAGATCCTGGAGCTGGCAAGGACCGGGGTGACCGGACTTTCCAGAGGTATGGAGGACGTCCGCTACTTACCATAAGACAAAAAGGAAGCGGCCAGAGGCGGACAGAGAGTCGTCGGCCGCGCCCCCTTTTGCCCTATATATAATTCAATGATTTTAGGAGGAGAAGTAATCATGGCAAAGATTTATTATCAGGAAGACTGTAATTTATCCTTGTTGGAAGGAAAGACGATCGCTGTTATCGGTTATGGCAGCCAGGGCCACGCCCACGCATTAAACTTAAAGGAGTCCGGATGCCATGTTATCGTAGGACTTTATAAGGGAAGCAAGTCCTGGGAGAAGGCTGAGGCAGCAGGTTTTGAGGTATATACGGCAGCAGAAGCCGCTAAGAAGGCAGACATCATCATGATTCTGATCAACGACGAGAAGCAGGCGAAGATGTACAAGGAATCCATCGAGCCGAACCTGGAAGCTGGCAACATGCTCATGTTCGCTCATGGTTTTGCGATCCACTTCGGACAGATCGTTCCGCCTAAGGATGTAGACGTTACGATGATCGCGCCGAAGGCTCCGGGTCATACAGTAAGAAGCGAGTATCAGAGAGGAAGAGGAACCCCATGTCTGGTAGCTGTATATCAGGATGCTACTGGCAAGGCTCTTGACATGGCTCTGGCATATGGACAGGGGATCGGCGGAGCAAGAGCCGGTATCCTGGAGACAACTTTCCGCGTAGAGACAGAGACAGACCTGTTCGGCGAGCAGGCAGTTCTTTGCGGCGGCGTATGCGCCCTGATGAAGGCTGGTTTCGAGACTCTGACAGAAGCAGGCTATGCTCCTGAAAACGCATATTTCGAGTGTATCCATGAGATGAAACTGATCGTAGACCTGATTTATGAGAGCGGTTTCGCAGGTATGAGATATTCTATCTCCAATACAGCAGAGTACGGCGATTACATCACAGGACCGAAGATCGTTACAGAAGAGACAAAGAAGGCTATGAAGCAGATCCTTGCAGATATCCAGGACGGCTCCTTCGCAAAAGAGTGGCTCCTTGAGAACCAGGCAGGCTGCCCGCACTTCAACGCTATGAGAAAGCTGGAAGCAGAGGCTCCTCATGAGAAGATCGGTAAAGAACTTCGTAAGCTTTACAGCTGGAACGATTCCGACAAGCTGATCAACAACTAATTTACAGCGATATCTGAGAAGACAAGCGTAAGAAAATAAGAAAAGTGGTCTTTTACGTGTTCCGAAAGGCGGACGCGTTTTAAGGCCACTTTTTTATTTCACAATTTATGCAGTCTTGTCGGATAGGAATTTCAGAAACAGGTTTAAAGAAGAGGACGGAAGAAGCGTATTATAGGAAAAACCGATGGTCCGCTTCCTTACTGGATCCGGAAGAGGGATCTCGATGAGAGAGCCGTCCGCCAGGGAGTCTGCGACAAATTCCCGGATCACACAGCCGATGCCCATGCCGATCCTGGCAAATTCGATCAGAAGATCCATAGTGGTGACTTCCAGGACCTGGTTGGGAACGATGTTGTGGGCGGCCATGTAGTCGTCGATATAGCGTCTGGTCATATTTTCCCTGTCTAAAAGCATGATATTTCCAGTCTGGAAGATATCGGTATCCTCGCCTTCCCGCAGTTTCAGGTTATCCATATAATTTTTCGTGGAAACAAAGGTATCCTGGATATCCATAACTGGCAGAAATGCCAGGCTTTTTTTATTTTCCGGCTCCGCCACCACGCCAAGATCGATCTGCTGATGCTCCAGCATGGAAAGGGTATGGGCGCTGGACTGGCATTCGATGGTGATCTTGATGTGGGGATACTGCTGGATGAACTGATGGAGATAGGGAAGCAGGATGTAACGGCACAGGGTATTGCTGACGCCGATCTTCAAGTGGCCGATGTTAAATTCCCGAATGCGCTTTAACTCCCGTTCGCCACGGTCCAGAAATTCAAAAGCGGCCTTTGTATGGACAAAAAGCAGTTCTCCTTCATCTGTCAAATGGACGCCTCTTGAATTTCTGGTAAAAAGAGACACGCCCAGGCTGCTTTCCAGCTTTCCGATGGCCTTGCTGATCGCCGGCTGGCTGATGTACAGTTCCTTGGCTGCCCTGGAGATGTTGCCAGCCTTGGCAACTTCATAAAAAATACGATACTGAGATAAATGCTGTTCCATACAGACCCCTCTTTCTGTTCATAGTTTGTGACTGTTCAGGACAGTTACGGTTTTTCATAGTAACAGTTCAGGACGGCACATCTTCTTGCCCTGCCAAGGCCGGGCAAGAAGCATCGGATGTCCGTCCGATGTGAAAACAGGGGCAAAAGCATGCTTATAAGCAAGCTTAATGCCTGTTTTTACCCCTGTT
>DWZA01000083.1 GCA_019118365.1 Candidatus Lachnoclostridium stercoravium
AAATTCATGAAAGCCAGAAAGAAAGTTCCGAATAATTAGCTCCATATGTTCCTCGGCTTTTTCATAAATACCATCTGCTTCAACCTTTTTCAAGCCATCTGCCTCTATTTCAGAAATAAGCGATTGATATTGCGCAAAATCGATCGGATTCAAAATCGTATTTTTTTCGAAACATTTTACTGTATCCCAAATAATATAATTATCAAGAACCTGAATTTGGGGAAGTGCAATATAAATTTTATGGCTTTCATTATCGACTTCGGGAACTATATCTTGCACATTATATCCAACCTTAACCAGTCCCTGACATTCAATCTGAATAGTATTTGTAGTACCTGGGATAGGGATATCGTCTAAAACGTGTCTTGAAAAATTTTCGGACATGGATACTGTATACTCTGCCGAATATGTAGCTAGTTGAGCTATTTCACTTAATTTAGCTTCGATTTCTTTTGATGTTACTACACGTTTTTCTACCTCTCCAGGTAATTTCAAATCAAAAGTATTATTTGTTGCTGTTTTAATCACGTCTGCTTCATTTCTTCCAAATTTACCCACAAGCACACCGGAAAGAAAAGCTAAGATAATTAAGATTATGATTAAGAGGGATCCTTTTATATTTTTCATAAATTCACCTCTTTCCTATTAGATCCACGCGGTGACCAAGACAAGAAGATAAAAAATAACAATACCTCCCAAAAGAATTCCTAAAAGACTTATTAGAATCTGTTTCATTTCTGCGCCTCCTTTGTATATTGCTCGTACAAGCTAACCAACCTTATTTTATCATAAGTATGTAAACATGAAAACAGGGTATTGCTGTCACGCATGCGTGATGGGTTATACTCCCTATACGGAAAGCGAAACGAATCTCTCAGATATCAGATAAAAAAGATGCAGGGAGAGTCATGAGGATAGCTATCCATAAAGAACAAATTTGTAGGGAGGAAAAAAGAAATGAAAAATGTTAAATTAATAGCGGCGACATTTGTTTTGGCTTTTGTCATGACGGCCTGCAGTGGAGAAAATAATGAGCGTCCGCAAGAGAGCAGTACTGAAAGTGAACAACCACAGGAGAGCAGTTCTTATGAATCTGCCGCTGAATCGGCGGCGCAGTCTGAAACCAATGGTGATTGGCGGGAGTTTCAAAAAACAGCTGAAATAGACGAAACAGTTCTTGTGGACGAGAGTGATATCCGCATTACTGCTGAAGGAATCGAATATACGGATTATTCGATGGAAATCCCATTGCTTATTGAAAATAATTCGCAAAAAAATCTGAGTTTTGTCTCTAATTCAATTGGCTACAGCTGTAACTCGGTGAATGGATACATGATCGCGGACGGCTATATGTACTGTGACGTAGCTGCAGGAAAAAAATCAAACGAAAAAATATCCATTAGTTACGATTCCCTGAGGCTGTGTGGGATTTTTGAAATTGCAGATATCGAGATTGGATTTGATATCAGCGACGAAGATCACAATGAAATCTATAGAGGAACGGGCCAGATAAAAACGGATCTGGCGGAACAGTACGATTACCAAAGGCCCAGCTACAGAGAAACAATTATCAGTGAGGCAGCTCAGGACTATTTCGGCTACACTATGTCATATTTTTCTGAAGAAGAATTGCTGGATCAGAACGGCATAAAAATTCTTTCAAGTGGACTTATAGAGGATAACGACGGCGAAAATGTGCTGTTTTTGGAGGTTAAAAATACAACAGAGCAGCCAATCGTTGTAACGACAAGCAATATTTCTCTCAACGGGCTTGGCATTTACAGCTTCAACTGGTCGTCCGCTACGATCAACCCCGGTAAAACAGAGGTGATGGATCTTGAATTGGCCGCAATATTAGACGATAGCTTTTGGGAAACAACAGTCCGGATGTGATTACCATTAGAGAAGTATATGACTCTTTTTCAGTAAATGGTTATATGATGGACTGCTCAATGTCTGCGACGACTGTACAAAACGGAGCTTGTTCCATATTGGATATCCGCCTGTGGGAGTTTGACCTTGAAGAAAATTCCATTGCCGAGGTTTCTGATATAACACAGATCGAGTTTGGAATTGAGATCGAATCAGGTAGGAATACGATCGACGAAGCAACATTAGAACTTGATTTTAAGGCTGAATAGAAGGTGGTTACGGTATTTTTTGAATAAAACATATGAGCAGAGCGACATCTGTTTGGAAAAATGAAACAGATCCAGTCGCTCTGTTTTTATGGAAAGAAGCAGCAGTGTCCTGAACAGTTACAAAACGTAAGATATAAGTAATATTTAAAACCATAGAGTATGATATAGTATGTTTAGAAGGACTTATTTAAGGTCATGATCAGAAAAAGAAATGAACGTGTCCGCCTGGCGAACGGCTGCTGCGATCTTGCACTGGACAGGGAGGGCCGCCCTGTCCGGCAGTATCGCGATCATCCGTCCTGTGGAAGTCTTTGCAGGAATTCTGCGGGGACTTCTTTTGTAAGCCAGACTCCGTTTGCAGAAAGGAAAAAATCATAGCCGTCCCGCGCCATCCGTTCCGCATCTACCTGATAGACGACAGGCTTCCCGTGCCGTTTTCCTACGGTGACGGCTGTTTCCACGTCTTTGGAAAGATGGACGTAAAGCCGGCTTTTGGGGATCAGACCGATCCTTTCGATGGAGGCGGCGTATTTTTCACCGGTTCCATGCCAGAGGACCTTTGGCGGCGCGGTCCGCTTAAGTTCCACGTCCACAGGGATGGAGTGGCCCTGACTGGCGCGGATCAGAGTGCGGTCTTCGCTGTATGCGTACCGCTGCTTACTGTCCGTGCGGACGATCTCGTCCAGCAGTTCCCTGGAAAATCCTGGTTCCCTTGTCTTCTGTATTCCCTGGATCAGGGCGTTGACATCAGCCCATCCGTGTTCATCCAGAGTAATGCCGATCACCTCTGGTTTATGGCGAAGGATCAGGCTGATATAGCGGCTGATGGCAGTCAGATTCATGGCAGTCACTTCCTTCCGGTTTGTTCTATGGGACCATTTTACCTGTTCATGAAAAAGAAAGCAAGAGCAGTCAGTATGGAAAGATAACAATTTGTAACAATTTTAGAGAGGAGAAAGAGCATGAAAGAACGCGCTGCGGGGCTTTTGTCCCTGGCAGGCCTGGCAGGAGCTTATCTTATATTCCGATATCCGCTGCTTTTTATCCACGGTATGAAGGAATGGCCGCTGGATCTTTTTATAGTCGGCACAGCGGTGATCTTTTTATCAGGGATCGTCTTTAAAAGAACGATCCTGCCGGTCCTGACTGCTGCAGGATATATATTTGGATTTTTTGCAGGATACTGTTTCCAGTTCGATTACGACAGGGATGGGAACAGTATGTGGATCATCTGGAGTGGAATTTATCTGGCGGCTGTTTTTGCCGGATGCGCGGCAGAGTTTTTGATCGAAAAAAGAAAAACAGGTCGGCGGGAAAGAAATGGATCTGTGTAACGGTTCAGCCGTGTATCTTCTTGCCAGGATCTGCATTTGAAAATGTCAAAAACTATTGACATCATACACTCGCTCTGTTATCCTGAAAGTGTAAAAAAGTTTTGACATTTTGCAGTATTGCAGAGAGGACAGAGGGGGCATATTTTATGGTAAATGTGATATTGATCTTATTTGGAATTTTCTTATTAACGCTGATCCTTTTAGATATCTTGATGATCGTTTCCCTGTTCAGAACAGGAGATGAAAGAAGACAGCTGATCGTGTGGAAAGCAAGCACATTCACGCTTCTTATAGTCGTAGGATCGCTGGTCATCGATGTGGTGGAATCCATTGTCAGGATGGATGCCATGATGGTCAATCCCTTTATCAAACTCAGCGTTACCGCTATGGTTTATTTTCTGACGCTTCTGTATTACAAGAAAAGGTACGGCGACTGATATGGAGAATGTGATCAGAGACAGACGAAAGGAATTGGGATTATCGCAGGAAGAGCTGGCAAAGAGATGCGGTGTTTCACGCCAGACGGTGAACGCGATCGAGAACAACAAGTACGACCCTACCCTGGCGCTGGCGTTTAAACTTGCAAGAGAGCTGCAGCTTACGGTCGACGGGTTATTTACGCCGCCCTAGGGCTTATCCGTATTCCCTTGTAGAAACGTCGGATGGAAAGAGGTATAATGGAGTAAGCAGGTTGTAAAAATGCTATACTCCAAAAGAAGGAGTGCGCCTATGGAAGACAGAGGAGGAGAACGATGGATAGAGTAACTTTGGGAAAGACAGGGATCACGGTCCCGAAAAATGGTTTTGGCGCCCTGCCGGTGCAGCGGGTGGGCATGGACGAGGCAGTAAAGCTTCTGCAGAACGCTTACGGGGGTGGATTCCGCTTTTTCGATACGGCGCGGGTTTATTCAGACAGTGAGGAAAAGCTGGGAGAAGCTCTGGCGGATGTAAGAAAGGATATTTATCTGGCCACCAAAACTATGTCCAAGGATGGAGAAGGGTTTAAGAGGGATCTGGACACGTCTTTGAGGCTTTTAAAAACCGACTATGTGGACCTTTATCAGTTCCACAATCCTGCGGTCTGTCCGAAGCCGGGAGATGGGAGCGGCCTGTATGAGGCTATGGAGGAGGCGAAAGAGCAGGGAGTGGTACGCCATATCGGGATCACCAACCATCGGATCGGAGTGGCAAAGGAAGCCATTGCATCCGGCCTCTATGAGACGCTGCAGTTCCCCTTCAGCTATCTGGCTGCAGATCCGGATCTGGAGCTGGTGGAAATGTGCCGGAAAGCGGATATGGGATTTATCGCCATGAAGGCGCTGTCCGGCGGTCTGATCACCAATTCTGCGGCAGCTTACGCTTACCTGGCTCAGTTTGACAACGTTCTTCCTATCTGGGGGATCCAGAGGCAGAGCGAGCTGGAGGAGTTCCTGCATTATATGGACGAGCCGCCTGCGTTAACGGAAGACCTTAAAAAAATCATAGAAACGGATCGGAAGGAGCTTTCTGGAAACTTCTGCCGTGGCTGTGGCTACTGTATGCCATGTCCAGTGGGGATCGAGATCAACACCTGCGCCCGTATGAGCCTGCTGATCCGCAGGTCGCCGTCGGAAAAGCAGCTGACAAAAGAAGCCCAGGCTATGATGAAAAAGGTGGAAGACTGCCTTCACTGCGGAGCCTGCGCGAAAAAATGTCCGTATGGTCTGGATACGCCCAGGCTGCTGGAGGAAAATTATAAGGATTATCAGGAGATCCTGGCCGGAAAGCCCCTGTAAGCGGATCACAGCCGCCGGGATATGCCCTGCCTGCTCATACTTTCTTGCCTGTCAAATGCCGATGCGGCCTTACATGCAGGCATGAAGTCCACACCGGCGCCTGACAGAGCTTTCACAGTAAACAAAAATATTTTTTGTAAAATATTGACAACATGTTAAAAAAGCGTTATCATCAAGTCAGTTCATAATTCGCGATGATGAGGAAGAGTAAGCGGATCGAAAGCTGCAGAGAGCTGCCGGCAGATGGGAGGCGGTGCGGACGGTCCGATGAAAATCGCCTCGGAGCTTTCGGGCTGAAAGGATCTTAAGTAAGCCCGGACGGTGTGGCTGCCGTTATCCAGCCGCCTGTTGTCAGACAGGATCGAGCGGCCGTTTTACGGCAAGAAGAGTGGTACCGCAGAGGTTGAAGCCTTTGTCTCTTAGGAGACAGAGGCTTTTTGTTTTTCAGGGAACTGACAAAGAAAAGCGAAAAAGGCGTTTTCCAGATCCCATGGACCTTTTGCGGGAGAGAACGGTTGCGTTTCATAGAAGGCCCGGCGCCAGCGCGGTTATGGAACAGCCTGAAATATGGCGGGAAAGGAGAAAAGAGAAAATGAAAACACTGAAGAAGATCACAAATTTTGTCAGCGGGAACATGGCGCTTATTGTTATCGTGGTTGCGGCGATCGCCCTGTTTTCGCCGGGAACGGTCAGCTTTTTAAAGACCAGTTATGTTAATCCGCTGCTGGGAGTGGTTATGTTTGGAATGGGTCTTACCTTGAAGCCAAACGATTTTAAGGTTGTGTTCAGCCGTCCTAAAGATGTTATCATCGGCTGCATCGCCCAGTTTACAGTTATGCCCCTTTTGGCTTTTGGCCTGACAAAAGTATTCGGGCTGTCAACAGAGCTGGCGATCGGCGTTATCCTGGTGGGAACGTGTCCAGGGGGAACGTCTTCCAACGTTATGACATACCTGTCCAAAGGAGACGTGGCCCTGTCTGTAGGAATGACTTCTGTTTCAACGATCCTGGCGCCGTTTTTGACTCCATTTCTTACCTACGTATACGCCGGCGCAAGAGTTGACGTAGATATGGCCAGCATGTTTATATCCATCCTTCAGGTCGTTATCGTTCCGATCGCAGCAGGATTTGTGATCAACCATTTCTTCCATACGTTTACAGAGGCTGCTGTAGAGGTGCTTCCTCTGGTATCCACACTGGCGATCGTGGCGATCGTAGCGGCTGTAGTTTCCGCCAATTCCGCCAATCTGATGACTTCAGGCCTTCTGATCGTAGCCATTGTCATGCTGCACAACGTTCTGGGCTATGCGCTGGGATATATAATCGGAAAAGTGCTGAAGCTGGACGAAACCAAGTGCCGGGCAATCGCCATCGAAGTCGGGATGCAGAACTCCGGCCTGGCTACTTCCCTGGCGACAACTCATTTTGCTCAGTATCCGCTGGCAACGATCCCAGGCGCTGTATTCAGCGTATGGCATAACGTATCCGGCGCGATCCTGGCAAACTTCTTTGCCCGCCATGAGGTGAAAGAAAACAGCCAGATCAGAGCTGACGGTGAAAAAGCGACGGCCTGACAGTAAGATTTTTTAGGACTCAAGACAATAGTAAGCCCAATATAGAGAAAGACCGTTCGGGAGAGGTCAGATGTCCCGAACGGCCTTTTTGACAGAAGTTGGATTTTATCGCAGCTATTTAATAAAGCTTACATGCTTACAGATTTCTTCAATAGCCTTTTCTTTTCTTTCGTTAAATATCACTTTATTTTCTTCAAAGAGATTGCGTCCTTCGGTATCAATGGACACGATCAGAGGCCCAAATTCTTTTACGCGGCAGTGCCACAGGGTTTCAGGCATACCGAGGTCGCGCCACTGGGCATCTACGATCTCCTCTACTTCTGTAGCGGCGACTACTGCATTTCCAGCAGGGAATACGCAGTGGATCGCTTTGAAATTTTTACAGGCGTATTCTGTATTGGGCCCCATGCCGCCTTTTCCGATAATAACTTTTACGCCGGTCTTCTCTACAAATTCTTTCTCAAACTTCTCCATACGCATACTTGTGGTGGGACCTACAGATACCATTTCAAACTTATCATTCTCCAGAGGGCGGATGATCGGGCCTGCATGAAAGATCGCAGCATCCCGAACGTCTACAGGGAGCTCCCGTCCGCCTTCAACCAGACGCCTGTGAGCAACGTCGCGGCAGGTAGTCATACTTCCGTTTAAATAAACAATGTCGCCAATATGGATATCAGCCAGATCTTCCGCTGATACCGGTGTAGTTAAAATCTTTTTTCCGTCCTTGATTTCGATCATTATAACGTCACCCCCGAATGTGTTGTAATAGTATAGTTTAAATCTTTATCAAAAATAATGTGTCCGCGTCTGTGGGACCAGCAGCCAACGTTTACTGCTACTCCGATCGTAGACGGATGTCTGGCGGTATTTTCAATATGTACGCCCATTACGGAATATTTTCCGCCCATACCCTGCGGACCAAGTCCGATCGCGTTGATGCCGTCTTCCAGGAGCTTTTCCATAGAAGCTGCGCGTTCGTTGTCATTGTGGCTGCCAAGCGGGCGCATCAGAGCTTTTTTGGAAAGCAGCGCTGCAGTTTCTACAGAAGTGGCTACGCCGACGCCTACCAGTAAAGGAGGACATGCGTTCAGTCCGTAAGAGGTCATTACATCCATAACGAACCTTGTGACTCCCTCATAACCGGCTCCAGGCATAAGTACCATAGCTTTTCCTGGAAGGGTGCATCCGCCGCCGGCCATATAAGCGTAGATCTCGCACTGGTCGCTTTCCGGCACGATATCCCAGAATACAGTAGGCGTGCCTTTTCCTACGTTTTTTCCAGTATTGTACTCATCGAAAGTTTCTACGCTGTTATGGCGCAGAGGCGCTTCAAAAGTAGCCTTTACAACAGCATCTTTTAACAGGGATTCCAGCTCTCCGATCAGTGGGAAGCCAGTTCCGCATTTTACCCAGAACTGCAGGACGCCGGTATCCTGGCAGCTTGGCCGGTTCAGTTCTTTAGCCAGAGACTGGTTGCGTTTCATAGTTTCGTAAATTACTTTGGACAGAGGGCTGTCCTCCTTTTCAGCCAGCTCGTCCAGCTTGGCGATCACATCATCCGGCAGCACTTTTCCAATATAGGATACAAAATTTGCCATATAATTGGTAAGCTGCTCTACTTGTTCTTTTTTGCCCATTTTTTAATGCCTCCTTTAATTTTTATACCTTCCGGATCTGTCCCTTACGGGAAGAATGGAAATGCGATCGGAAGGATGATCATACTGACAACAGTTGCTATGATGATCAGCGGAAATCCCGCTTTTACATAGTCGATAAATTTATAACCGCCGGCGCCTACTACCATGGTGTTGGCAGGCATTCCGATGGGAGTCGCATAGGCGCAGGAACCGCCTATGACGCAGGCCATCAGCACTGCACTCGGATCCGCTCCCATTCCCTGCGCGATTGAAAGGCAGATAGGGACCATCAGCGCGGTAGTCGCTGTATTGGACATAAAGTTTGTCATCACACAGCACAGGATAAAAACAACAAAGGTGAGCGCGTATGGGGAGGGATCGCTGCCCAGCGCTCCCATTACTGTTTTAGCGATCAGCTCGCCTGCTCCGGCTTGCTCCAGCGCAGAAGCAAGAGAAAGGGTTCCGCCAAAAAGAAAGATAGTCTTTAGATCGATGGATTTCAGAGCATCTTTTTCTGAGATCACTCCGGTCAGGATCAGCAGCAGAGCGCCGATACCACCGGAAATGCATAAGGATATCCCGATCCGGTCCTCAAAGATCATAGCAAGAAGCGTTAAGACCAGAATGATAAGGGAAAGCCACTGTTTCCATGAAGGTACATTGCTGAAATCCTTTTCCGTATCAAATGCTCCATCGTCTTTTACATCATGGGATGGAAGCAGACGAAAGCCCACTGTGGCATAAAAGATGATCCCGGCAACGAGGATCGGCAGTCCAACGATCCCGTATTCGAAAAAACCGAAGCGAAGCCCGATCTTTTCCAGGGCGCTTTGCGCGATCATATTGCCAGGCGCGCCGATCAGGGACAGGTTTCCGCCCATGGCTGCGGCAAATACCAATGGCATCAGTAATTTGGAACGTTTGAATCCGGATTTTGCTGCGATTCCGATCACGACCGGGATCAGTACGGCTGCAGTTCCAGTGTTGGAGAGTACACCGCTCATCAGTCCGGTAATGGTCATGATGGATACGATCAGCATCCGCTCAGTCCTGGCAAATCGGGTCACAAGTCCGCCGATCTTATTTGCCATACCTGTTTCAAATAAGGCGCCTCCAACAATAAACATAGCTACGAATAAAATGACGTTGGTGTCTATAAAGCCGGCGAAAGCCGTGTTCACATCCAGAACTCCTGTTACTACCAATCCGATACAGACGATCATGGAAGTGACGCCCAGCGGGATCTTTTCCAGAACGAACATAACGATTGCAAACAGGAGAAACAGTAGAGTAATGGTTGTTGGATCCATATATCCTTTCCCCCTTTGTTGTGTTTGTAAGAGCAAACAGTAATAAAGCGGCCGGTTCATTACGATTTGTTTATGCCGTTATTATATCGTCCATATTTTTGAAAGTACATTTATTAAAAATGATACCCTTATAAAAAAAGATTATTTTTCACATGTGGTTTTGGACATTTTATCCTAATATATGATATAATTGTTTTGGAATTATCAATAAAAATTGTGCAATCTGACTGAAAAAACATTGGGAACAGGAAAGGAATCTATTATGAAAATCATTCAGCTGGAGTATTTTTGCGCGGTTAGCCGCTATCATAGCATTACCCAGGCTGCCCAGAATCTGTACGTGACCCAGCCTGCGATCTCCAACGCGATCAGAGAATTGGAAAAGGAATTTTCTATTTGTCTTTTTTCCCGTACGAAAAACCATATGACGCTGACAAAAGAAGGGGAACAGTTTTATCAGAAAGCCATAAAACTTTTGGAAATGGTCAATCAGACTTCCATGGAGCTATATGATCTGGGAAAGCAGGTTATCCCTGTCCGGATCGGAATACCGCCGCTGTTAAGCACTGTTTTTTTTCCAGATATGCTGATCGCTTTCCAGAAAGCCTGTCCAGGTATTCCTGTAGAGTTATATGAGTATGGCTCGATCCGCGCGGCCCAGCTGGTAGAAGAGGATATGCTGGATCTGGCACTTGTTAATATGAATTTTTATGAGCTTGATAAATTAAATTCCAGCAGGATCATGAAGGAGCGGCTGGTATTCTGTGTATCCCCGGAACATCCTTTTAGCCGGGAAAAAGAAGTGACGATAGATATGTTAAAGGATCAGCCGCTGATCCTTTATAATACAGATTCTGTACAGAATGCTACATTAAACGCGCTATTTGAAGGCCATGGGATCAAGCCGAATGTAATACTAAGCGCCAGCCAGCTCTACACGATCCGTAATTTTATCCAATGCGGTCTGGGCGGCGCGTTCTTATTTTCGTCCTTGATGAAGTATATGAAAGGGCTAAAGGGACTCCCGGTCACTCCGGCTATTGAACAGGAGATCGGCATTGTATGGCAGAAAGGCAGATATATTAACAGCCGGGTAGAAAAATTCCTTTCTTTTGCTCAGAGATATGTTCCTTGAAACTGACAGAGCACTGCTAAATCCCAGATAGCATACTTTATAAAAAACATATTATATCCAGCCTGAAAAAAATATGAATTTTTGCATATGCTATAGGTGTATTTACGCATTCGTTTGCCAGTGGCATCGCAAATGAGAAACAGGAGGTTGGAAACGATATGAAGGAGAAAAATGACAGCGGCTCTGCAATGATCAGCATCTATTCCCCGCTGACCGGCAATACCCTTCCGGTAGAGCAGGTGCCGGATCCGGTATTTTCAGAAAAGATCCTTGGAGACGGAACGGCGGTCCAGCCGGAAAACGGCAGGATCGTAAGCCCGGTAGACGGACGGGTAGCTTCTGTAGCCCCTTCCCTTCATGCCTACGGTTTTGAGACAGAGGACGGGGTAGAGGTGCTGGTCCACTTTGGACTGGAAACAGCAGCTCTTGACGGAGAATACTTTACGTCTTATGTGCAGCCGGGAGACAAGGTAAAAGCGGGAGATCTGGTGGCTGAAGCGGAACTGGACAGATTAAAGGCAAGAGGGATCGATACGATCACCCCGGTCCTTATCTGCGCAGGGGCGGAAGGCAGAAAGATCCAGCGCTTTTTTGGCCCTATGGAGGCGGGAAAGACCAGGCTGATGACAGTTTCAGGAAGGACGGAGGAAACGGACGTTTCTGAAGAAAAGTCAAAAATCGATGGAAAAACAGAGGAAAGACCAGATCCGGGACAAAGCGTCGGCGGCGCGTCCTGCAGGACATCCCGCCGGTCAAAATTGCCGGTGGATTTCGATCTGCTCCAGAAGCTGGGGAAGGTGCTGATGACAGTGATCGCTGTTATGCCGGCGGCGGGCCTTATGATCAGCCTGGGAAAACTGGTGCAGATGAGCGGCGGCGATATGAACATTGTTATGACCATCGGAAAGACCATGGAAAATATCGGCTGGGCGATCATCAACAACCTGCATATCCTTTTTGCGGCGGCAATCGGCGGCTCCTGGGCGAAGGAGAGAGCCGGAGGCGCTTTCGCGGCAGTGATCGCATTTATCCTGATCAATATGATCACAGGAAGCGTGTTTGGCGTTACGGAGGCGATGCTGGAAACAGAAGGAGCCGTGACCCGCACATTTTTTGGCCAGGAGATCGCAGTAGACGGGTATTTTACTTCTGTCCTCGGTTCTCCGGCTCTGAATATGGGCGTGTTTGTAGGCATCATTTCCGGCTTTGCCGGCGGCGTCATATATAATAAATACTATAACTACAGAAAACTTCCGGATGCTCTTGCCTTTTTTAACGGAAAACGGTTCGTGCCTCTGGCGGTCATCCTGTGGTCTGTGATCATTTCTCTGATCCTGGCGGTCATATGGCCGGTGATCCAGACGGGCATTAATGGATTCGGCGTATGGATCGCCAACTCGTCGTCTACGTCCCCGATCCTGGCCCCATTTATCTATGGAACATTAGAAAGGCTGCTCCTTCCATTTGGGCTTCATCATATGCTCACTATCCCTATGAACTATACGTCTTTTGGAGGAACCTATACGATCCTGACAGGCGTTAACGCCGGTTCCCAGGTGTTCGGCCAGGATCCTCTGTGGCTGGCATGGGTGACGGATCTGATCGGTTTAAAGGATGCCGGGGATATTGCCGGTTATGAGAACCTTTTAAATACTGTTACGCCGGCCAGGTTTAAAGTGGGCCAGATGATCGGCGCCACAGGTCTTCTTATGGGGATCGCCCTCGCCATGTACCGCAGGGTGGATCCGGATAAAAGAAAAAATTACCGCTCCATGTTCCTTTCTATCGTTCTGGCGGTATTTCTTACAGGAGTAACAGAGCCCCTGGAGTTTATGTTCATGTTCTGCGCAGTCCCTCTTTATCTGGTATACGCGCTGCTTCAGGGCTGCGCCTTTGCAATGGCAGGAGTTTTAGATCTCAGGCTCCACTCTTTTGGAAACCTGGAGCTGTTTACCAGGCTTCCCATGTCGGTTAAGGCGGGACTTACGGGAGATATCGTCAATTTTGTGATCTGCGTGGCGATATTCTTTGCCATTGGGTATTTCGTAGCATATTTTATGATCGGAAGGTTCCATTATGCTACTCCCGGACGCCTGGGAAATTATAATGACGACAGCGGCGCAGAGGAAGAAGCGGCGCCTAAAATGGAGGCGCATGGCGGAGAAAGGGAAAATGGCAGCCAGGCGGAGCGTATCATACGCCTTCTTGGGGGAAGAGAGAATATCCTCCTGGTAGACGCCTGTATGACCAGGCTCCGGGTGACTGTAAAAGATATGGATCAGGTTGCGGAGCTTCCTGCGTGGAAGGCGGAGGGAGCCATGGGCCTGATCAAGAAGGACGGCGGCGTTCAGGCGGTCTACGGACCAAAGGCAGACGTGCTGAAATCAGATATCAACGATATATTGTGACCGTTTCAGAAACAGTATGGAGGGATCAGATGAAACTTCTGACTTTAAACACCCACAGCCTGGCGGAGCCGGAATATGAAAAAAAGGCGGAGATCTTCTGGAAGGCGCTCCTAAAGGAACGTCCCGACGTGATGGCTCTCCAGGAGGTAAACCAGACGGCAGGAGGAGAAAAAGTTCCTGTAAAGGAACTTCTGGCCAGCGGATATACGGCGTGTCCGGGAGAGAGCCCGGCGGTAGTCCGGGATAATCATGGCTTTCGCACAGCGGCATGGCTGGCCGAAAACGGCTTTCCCTGCTTCTGGGCCTGGGCCCCTGCAAAATTGGGCTATGGCAGATATGACGAAGGAACGGCAATATTTTCCCGCCGTCCCATCCAGAACCTGTCTGCAGGTTTTATTACAGAAACGAAAGATTACAAAAACTGGAAGACAAGAAAAGCCTTGGGGATAAAAACTGAGACAGAGGCGGGAAACGGCTGGTTTTTCAGCCTTCATATGGGATGGTGGAAGGATGAAGAAGAGCCTTTTTCCCGTCAGTGGACCGCGCTTTCAGAGATAACAGATCCCCTGCGGAAAGAAGGAGACGTATGGCTTATGGGGGATTTTAATTCTCCCGCCCAGATAAAAGATGAAGGATACGACTGTATCAGAAGAGACGGCTGGGAAGAGGCTTACGCCCTGGCGCAGGAAAAAGGCGGGGATATCACAGTTTTCGGAGCGATCGACGGCTGGAGAGACCGGGGCGTCCCGGACAGGCTGCGTATGGACTTTATCTGGCATGGCGCTCCGGATAGATGGAACGGCTGGATAGTGCGCCGGGCGGGAACTGTATTTGACGGAAATGTTTATCCGGCAGTATCCGACCATTTCGGCGTTGCAGCAGAGTATGAAAGGAGAGATGGATCGGATGGATCGTGAAAGCGGGATCCTGCTTCCGGTTTTCAGCCTTCCGTCAAAATACGGGATCGGCTGCTTTTCAGAGGAAGCATATGAATTTGTTGATTGGCTGAAAAAGACAGGGCAGTCTTACTGGCAGATCCTGCCTTTAGGGCCGACCGGCTATGGGGATTCCCCCTATCAGTCCTTTTCCACTTTTGCCGGAAACCCTTATTTTATCAGCCTGGATCGCTTGATCCAGGAAGGGGCGCTGAAAAAGGATGAATGTGAAGCGGCGGATCTTGGAGAACGTCAGGACAGGATCGATTATGAGAAGATATATAAAGCCCGTTTTCCTCTTCTTAAGAAGGCCTATGAAAGAAGCGATATCAGTAAAGATCCGGAATTTATCCGTTTCAGGGAAGAAAACAGCTGGTGGCTGGAGGATTACGCCCTGTATATGGCAGTAAAAGAGCGGTTTGGACAGAAGCCGTGGACAGAATGGGAGGAGGACATCCGCTTCCGCAAAGACGGCGCCATGGACCGCTGCAGGAAAGAGCTGCATTCCGGGCTGGAGTTTCAGGAATACCTTCAGTATCAGTTCCAGAAACAGTGGATGGAACTGAAGGCTTACGCTAATTCCAGGGGAATACGTATTATAGGCGATATTCCTATTTATGTGGCAATGGACAGCGCGGATGTCTGGGCTGAGCCGCGCCTGTTCCAGCTGGATGAGGATAACCGTCCTACTGCCGTAGCCGGCTGCCCGCCGGACGGATTTTCCCCTGACGGTCAGCTGTGGGGGAATCCGCTCTATAACTGGGAATATCACAGAAAGACAGGATATCAGTGGTGGATCAAACGTCTGGCCTGGTGCTATAAGCTTTACGACGTGGTGCGGATCGACCATTTCCGGGGATTTGACGAGTATTATTCGATCCCCGCAGGCGCGGAAACCGCAGCGGGAGGACACTGGGAAAAAGGGCCGGGATTGCCATTCTTCCAGGCTGTAACCCAGGCTTTGGGGCACAAGGAGATCATTGCGGAAGATCTGGGCTATATGACGGATTCCGTAAGGCAGCTGGTAAAAGCCACAGGATATCCGGGTATGAAAGTGCTGGAATTTGCTTTTGATTCCAGGGATTCCGGATATGCAAACGACTATCTGCCGCACAATTACCCGGAGAACTGCGTGGTCTATACGGGAACCCATGATAATGAGACGATCTCTGGCTGGTTCCAGTCCATCAGGCCCAGGGAGCGGGCAATGGCGAGGGAATATCTCTGCGATATGACTACGCCGGATGAGGATCTGTACCGGTCGTTTATCAGCCTGGCTATGCGCAGCCAGGCCAGGATATGCATCATCCCTGTGCAGGATCACCTGGGGCTTTCAAATGAATGCCGGATAAACACGCCGTCTGCAGTAGGGGATAACTGGAAATGGCGCCTCGTTCCGGGACAGCTGTCAGAGGAAGTATCGGATCAGGTCGCTGAAATGACGAAACGATACGGAAGATGGCGGGGATGAACGGCCATAAGGATTGCTGAAAACAGCAAAAAAGGATCCGGAGCCACTCTGTGTTCAGAGCAGGCTCCGGATCCTTTTTACGCAGGCGCGCTAGAGTTTCCAGATATCTTTATTGTACTGGGCAATGGTGCGGTCGGAGGAGAAGAATCCGGCCTGGCTGATATTGACGAGCATTTTTTTCGCCCAGGCGTACCGGTCTTCATAGTCGTGGAAAGCCTGTTCCCTGGCGGAAAGATAAGCTTCAAAGTCCGGAAACGTCATAAACCAGTCTTTGTTTAAAAGTTCCTGGGAAAGGCGGTTCAAGTTCTCCGGACAGCCGGCGGCCATCATTTCCGGACCGGTGATAAAGTCCACAGCCTGACGGAGAACGGGATCTTTTTCATAGAAGTCCCTGGACCGGTATGAGCCGTCTTTATAGCGCTGGATCACGGTCTGACTGGAATCGCCGAACACATAGATGTTGGAGTCGCCTACCAGCTGATGGATCTCTACGTTTGCCCCGTCTTCTGTGCCAAGAGTTATGGCGCCGTTCAGCATGAATTTCATGTTGCCTGTACCGCTGGCTTCCTTAGATGCCAGGGAGATCTGCTGAGAAATGTCGCAGGCCGGGATCAGCTTTTCCGCCAGTGTTACGTTATAATTGCAGACCATGACGGTTTTCAGCCACGGGCTGACCTCAGGGTCGCTTTCAATCACCTGCTGCAGGCAGAGGATCATATGGATGATATCCTTGGCGATAACGTAGGCCGGAGCCGCTTTTGCGCCGAAGATAGCAGTGATCGGCGTCGCCGGTATTTTGCCGCTTTTGATCTCCTGGTATTTGTGGATCAGATACAGGGCGTTCAGCTGTTGGCGTTTGTATTCGTGAAGCCGTTTTATCTGGATATCGAAAATAGATTCTGGATCAATGTCTATGTTCTGCGTTTTTTTCAGCCAGGACGCAAGCTGCCTTTTCTTCTCTGCTTTCACGGACAAAAGGCTTTCCAATACCTTCGGATCCTCCAGGAATTTCGGATCGTTCAGTTTCTGAAGTTCAGATGCGTCCTGACGGAACCCGCCTCCGATCAGTCCTTCGATCCAGGCAGTCAGCTCCGGATTGCAGTAGAGCAGCCAGCGGCGGAAGGTAATGCCGTTTGTCTTATTGTTGAATTTTTCCGGATAAATGGCGTAGAAATTGCGAAGCTCCGTCTCTTTCAGGATATCCGTATGGAGAGCCGCCACGCCGTTGACGCTGAAACCGTAATGGATATCAATATGGGCCATATGGACCAGGCCTTCTCCGTCGATAATGTAAACCGATGGATCGGAGAAA
This sequence comes from Candidatus Lachnoclostridium stercoravium, assembly GCA_019118365.1. GTDB lineage: Bacteria > Bacillota > Clostridia > Lachnospirales > Lachnospiraceae > Lachnoclostridium_A > Lachnoclostridium_A stercoravium. The sequence continues at coordinate 17,035 of DWZA01000083.1, forward strand.
CGGCGGCGCACCCGGTCATCCAGCGCTTTGATGACCGGTACCAGCTGGGGAACAGCTTCCTCCAGATCTTTTACCGGCCACTTTTCCAGGGCTTCCGCCAGGATCGTATGATTGGTGTAGGCGCAGCAGCGGCTTACGATTTCGATGGCCGTATCCATTTCCATGCCGTGTTCTGCGGTGAGAAGGCGGATCAGCTCCGGGATCACCATGGTCGGATGGGTATCGTTGATCTGGATCACCGCGTAGTCTGAAAGATCGGTGAGATCGGAACCTTTTTCCAGGGCTTCGTCCAGGATCAGCCGAGCGGCGCTGCTCACCATAAAATACTGCTGATAGATCCTGAGCATCCTTCCGGCGCGGTTGCTGTCGTCCGGATAGAGGAAAAGGGTCAGATTTTCCCGGATATCCTTTTTATCAAAAGAGATCCCCTTTTGTATGATATGGTCGTTGACCGTTTCCAGATCGAACAGATGAAGGAGGTTGGCGCGGTTGTTGTAACCAGTGACCTGGATGTTGTACATCCGCGACTGTAAGGTAAAATCCTTGTAAGGGATCTCATAGGTCGTGTCTGTCCGGATCAGCCAGGAGGGAGAACCGATCCATGGGTCCGGCGCTTCTTGCTGTTTGTTGCAGGAGAAGACCTGTTTAAAAAGTCCCATGTGGTAATTCAGCCCTATCCCGTCTCCGTTCAGGCCCAGCGTGGCTATGGAATCCAGGAAGCAGGCGGCCAGGCGGCCGAGACCTCCGTTTCCCAGGGACGGCTCCGGCTCATACTCTTCGATCTCCCCAAGGGATCTTCCGCAGTCAGCCAGAATGGCTCTTACATCATCATAGATACCCAGATTGATCAGATTGTTGGAAAGCAGCTTTCCTAAAAGAAATTCCGCTGAAATATAATAAAGCTTCTTCTTTTCTGTACGCGCCGTTTTCCCGCGCTTTTCGGCCATAGCCTGGACGAGAGCGAGCAGGCCCTGGTAGAGTTCCGGCACAGAGCATTGGGACACAGGTTTCTTACAGGCTTTATCAAGGAGCTGTTTTAACTGTTTTTGTTCCATCATATCTTTGATTCCTTTCCCGGTGGAAATACCGCCGTATATCAGGCCGGCTGTACGGACCTGAACACTTTACATTGTAACCATGCATCTGCATCATATGCGGACCGGGCGGGAAAAACTTGCATGATCCTGAGAATTTATAGTACAATGCTGTCATGTGTCAGAGACAATATATGGAAAGCGGAGGAAGCAATATGAGAAAGATAGCAGTATTTTTTCCTGGGATCGGATATACCGTAGATAAACCGTTAATGTATTACAGCAGAAAGCTGGCGGAGGCGGCCGGCTATGAGATCCGCCTGCTGCCCTACGGCGGATTTCCGGATAAGGTCCGGGGCGACCGGGCGAAGATGGAGCAGTCTTACGAGACGGCCCTGGCCCAGGCCGAAAGGATGATATCTGATCTGGACTTTGAACAGTACGAAGAGATCTTATTTGTGGGAAAGAGCGTAGGGACCATCGTGGCCGCGGCTGTAGCGTCCCGGAGCAAAGAGGCAGAACGGATCCGCCTGGCGCTGTACACGCCCCTGGAAGAGACGTTTTCGTTCCCCTTTGAAAAAGCGGTGGTGTTTACTGGTTCCGCAGATCCGTGGGTAGGAAAGGAAAAAAGCAGGATTCCGGGGCTCTGCCAGAAGAGGGGGATCCCCTGCTGGGTCTGCCCGGATGGGAACCATTCCCTGGAGACGGGAGATGTAAAAAAAGATCTGGAAAACATGCAGAGTATCATGGAGAAAACAGAAATCTTTATCTGTCAGTAAATCTTAAGACTAAGGTAAAGAAGAACAGCGCCTGTTTTGCTATAATGGAATCATAGAATATTGGGGTAAAAGGGCCTTTTCCCCAGGGAAAGCAGGTGAGGATATGAAAAAAAAGATGATACTGACAGGTTTCCTGGCAGCGGCGGTTGTTGCCATCGCAGGCTGCGCCTCCCAGGAGACGCCGGATACGGATGAGCGGGAAACACAGGCGGCCGGCGAAGTCCGCGCGCTGGCGGAAGCCTCTTATCCCCAGATGGCACAGTATCCGGACGAGATGTCCTATTTTGATGAAAAGACCGGAGAGTGGGATGGCGACGCTTTTTCAGAGGCTTATGATACCTGGTGGAGTGAAAAACGGGCGGTTATGGATCTGCCGGAAGCAGACGGAACGGTGATGGCGCCCTTTGCAGAAAGCAGTATGCGGCAGTTTTTGACAGAAAGCGGAGGAGAAAACAGGATCTTTTCTCCGGTGAACGTGTATATCGCCCTTTCCATGCTGGCGGAGACGACAGACGGAAGCAGCCGCCAGCAGATCCTGGATCTTCTGGAGGCAGAGGATATAGAGGCGCTGAGAGATCACGGGGAAAATATCTGGAAGCTGTGCTACAGCGACGACGGCGCGGTGACCAGTATCCTGGCGGATTCCATCTGGCTCAGGGACGATATGGAATACGACCAGGAGACGTTAAAGATCCTGGCGGACCATTACTTCGCTTCTTCTTACAGCGGCCGGATGGGTTCAGAAGAATACGATAAAAAGCTGCAGGACTGGCTGAACGAGCAGACAGGCGGCCTTTTGAAAGAACAGGCTGCGGGGATCCAGATGGCTCCGGAAACTGTGATGGCCCTTGCCAGTACGATCTATTACAAGGCAAAATGGCAGGCGGAGTTTAACCAGCAGGATACCAGGGAAGAGATCTTTCACGGGGCAGAGGGAGACGTGATCTGCGATTTTATGCACAGCAGCGACTTTTCCGATTATTACTGGGCGGATCAATTTTGCGCCGCAGCTTTAAGCTTAAATGAAAGCGGGAGAATGTGGATCATACTGCCGGACGAGGGAGTGACTGTGGATGATCTTCTCATGGGCGAAGATGTGTTTGACCTGGTGGGGCCGGGAGAGAAAGAATGGGAAAATACAAAATATCTTAAGGTCAACCTGTCCCTTCCGAAATTTGACGCGGTTTCTGACATCAACCTGATCGATGGGCTGAAAGAACTGGGCGTCATAGATATTTTTGATGCCAGGACTGCTGATTTTACACCTCTTTGTCCTGAGGAGGAGGGCATTTTCCTTTCCCAGGCAAAACATGCGGCCAGAGTAAAGGTAGACGAGCAGGGGATAGAAGCCGCCGCCTATACGGTGATGATGGCGGCTGGAAGCGCTATGCCGCCAGATGAAGAGGTGGATCTTGTAGTGGATCGTCCGTTCCTCTTTGTCATTACATCAAGAACCGGACTCCCATTATTTGCAGGGGTGGTGAACCAGGTATAAAAGAAAGGAGATCAGGCGGCGATGACGCAGGAGGAATCATACCGGGTCCTGGGGCTTATGCCAGGATCTGATATAAAGGAAATAAAAAAGAAATACCGGAAGCTTATGCACAGGCTCCATCCTGATGCCGCCGCCTCTTCTAAAGAACGTTATCCTTACAGCGTACATGAGATCAATACCGCATATGCCGTCCTGAAAAAAGGATCAGAGGGCGGAATCGGACGGTTTGGAAAAGAGAATAAGGCAGAAAAAGTCCGCCCCGGAAAGCACTGGGACGGACTTATCAACGAACACGCTTATCGAGAACGGGAGATCCTGCATTATGCGGAGGATCAGGATGGTAATCCGATCGGCATATTCGCCATAGACCGGGGAAAATACCTGTGGAAAACCGATGAAGATTTTCCTCTTTTTCTGAGGAGCATCTATCAGTGCAGCAGGGAGATCCTGGACGAGATCGACGCGGCTGCAAAAAGAAAGCAGCCGGAAGAACGCCGTCTGCAGGTTCAGGCGCAGTTAATGTATCTGCTGGCTCAGCAGTATATTGACGGGACCGCTATGCTGAAAGAACTGGCTTTAAAAAGAGCGCAGGATGAAACAGGAGAGATCTTCTATATCCAGGCTATGCTGGAAGAAGGGGAGAGCGGACCGTCTGCAAAGGAAGGGGAGCCTTTATATCCTTCCAGGCTGAAGGATCATAAGCTTTATCTGAAAAATGTTTCCGGCCGGGAGCTTGGCTATCTCTCCTTCCAGGACGATCGGCTGTATTATGTGGTGGTGCCTCTTTTTGAGCAGAGGCGGGTGCAGGTCCGGATCCGAACGGCCAAAGGAGCTGCCGCAGAGCAGAGAAAGAGGAACGGCGGCATCCAGAAGCTGCATCTGTGGCTGAGGCTTCCAAAGGAAAACGCCCTAAGCAGCCTGGAAAGCCTGGATCTTAAGATTCGCCAGCTTTTGGAAAACTACAGAACGTAGCGGTTGCGCCCTGGAAAATCAGAGAATATAATAAAGTTAATTGATACGGAGGAGGATATTTATGAAGAAAAAAATTTTGATCACAATGGCAGCAGCGGTCCTGTCAGTATCCGCAGCTTTTCCTGCATTTGCCGCATGGCACGAAAACGGCTACGGCTGGTGGTATGACAACGGCGACGGAACCTATCCGGTCAGCTGCTGGCAGTGGGTAGACGGGAACCAGGACGGCACGGCGGAGTGCTATTGCTTTAATTCTGAGGGGTATATTTATACAGATACCGTAACGCCGGACGGCTATACGGTAAATCGGGACGGGGCGTGGACAGAAAACGGCGCTGTTCAGACAAAAAGCGTGACGCCGCCCCAGACTATGTCGGATCAGTCCGCGCTCGGCCTTTACCGTAATGAAGAAACCGGTGAGACTGCAGAAGTTTTTCTGAACGGAGACGGAAGCTACCGGCTGCGGGCAGAATGCAACGGTTATGTGATCGATCATGAGTCCCTCGTTTATGTGGGCGGAACTACTTATACGGACCGATGGGGCTTTGTATGTAATATTGAAAGCGGTACCTTAAGCTTTGTAGCCGACGGATGGCATATTTATAAAAAGGAGACAGAAGGGTAAGATGAATCTGTTTATCCAAAATGTCTTGATCAACTGGGAGAAGATCCCGGAAGGCAGCTACCTGCAGCGGATCCCGGCTTTGAGAAAGGCAGACGAGATCGCCTTTCGCCAGCCGGTGACTTTTTTCGCAGGAGAAAATGGAACAGGAAAATCCACGCTGCTGGAGGCGATCGCGGTGGCTTACGGGTTCAATCCGGAAGGAGGCAGCAGGAACTACTCCTTTTCTACATACGATTCCCATTCGCAGCTCTGGAATGCGCTGACTCTTGGAAGAGGCGTGGGAAAGAGCCGCTGGGGCTATTTTTTGCGGGCGGAGAGCTTTTATAATATGGCCACAAAAGAGATGGAGTATGCGGATATCAGCCACCCGTCCATGCGGCTCCATGAGAGATCCCATGGAGAGAGCTTCCTGGCGGTGATCCAGAGCAAGCTGTCCTCCTGCGGCCTTTATATCCTGGATGAGCCGGAGTCCGCTCTTTCCCCGCAGAGGCAGCTGACCCTTCTGGTGGAGATGAAACGGGCAGTGGACAGCGGAGCGCAGTTTTTGGTAGCGACCCATTCTCCAATACTTCTGGGATATCCGGGGGCGGAGATCCTGTCATTTGACGAAGGCGCCCTCCATCTGGTAGAATACGAAGAGACAGAAAGCTATCAGGTGACGGAAATGTTTATCAACAACCGGAAATATCTCCTGAACCGTTTATTTTACAATGGAGGCAATGAAGATGAGCTGTAATAAGATTGAGTTTGAAAGTAAAGATCATTTGAGCGGGGAGTGGCCGCACCCGGCGATCCTGGCCGCGCTTTGCGGGATACTGATCCTGGCCGGCGTAGCTATAGGGTATTTCGTGGATCCTTTAAAGGTGAACAGCCGGGGATTTACCAAGGCGATGGAGGAACTGGCGGATGTGGAAGACGGCACGGAAGTGCGGTTCAGCGATATTACGCCTTTTGAGTGGGACAGAGTTTACACCTTCGACCCTTATGTGAGCCGGGAAGAGATCGAGAAGACCCTGGGAATTGAAAACAGGAGGATCAAAGAGACGGTAAATGAGGGGATGGAACAGCTGATCTTTGTGAAAGATAAGGAGCTGGTGTGCTCTATCACAGGCTATAGCAGCAGCCTGGGCTGGTATGTGGATCTGGGACTCGGTGAGGATGGAAAGAATTACCGTATGGTAGAGCCGGCAGACGATGAGATGACGGTAGGACATGAAGGCGGGATCCCCGGACTGGTGTTTGAAGGCGGCAAATGAGACGCGGCGGGGGATCAGTACAGGCTTGGTACTATTATAAAAAATGGAAATCGGAGGAAGTATGATGAAGATCGAGCATATTGCCATGTATGTCAATGATCTGGAGAAAGCAAGAGATTTTTTTATAAAATACTTTAATGCTGTTTCGAACAACGGATATCACAATAAAACGACGGATTTCCGCTCCTTCTTTCTGACCTTTGAGGACGGGGCCAGGCTGGAGATCATGACCAGGCCGGGTATGGAAGACGGAGAAAAGACAGAAAAACGAACGGGATATATCCATATCGCTTTCAGTGTCGGCAGCAAAGAGGCAGTGGATGAGCTGATGGCCAAACTAAAGGAAGACGGATACCCGGTGATCAGCGGCCCCAGGACGACCGGGGACGGGTATTACGAAAGCTGTATCCTTGGGCCGGAAGGAAATCAGATCGAGATCACAGTATGAAGCGTAAGGTGAGAAAAGAGAGAAATATCCATATCTATCACAAACACGGCAATCGGCGCAGCAAAAGCTGTCCCTATTTTGCCGGATCGTTTGCTCATAGATATGGATATTTTTTGTTACGAAGTATCTAGTAAAACGCGCTATTGCACTTCTGTAAATATTTATAGGAGCTATCTCCTATCCGCTTTTTATTGATGTATATCGTTTTTCGTGGTATGATAAAGGCGCTGGATCGATCTTCGGATCCGCATATATTATTTATTCTTCGCCGCAAGGCATCGATCGTGGCGTTTCTGCCATACGCTCTTTTTTCTCAGAGCAGATCCCCAACAGAAAAAATTGCACAGGAAAACAAAATATCGTATAATGGAAGGAGACTTTTTATGGAAAAAACAAAAACAAG
>DWZA01000084.1 GCA_019118365.1 Candidatus Lachnoclostridium stercoravium
TTTATGCTAGAACATATGCAAAGTATCTGGAAAAAGAATTGGGCCAGACGATCACGATCATCAATATGGAAGGAGCGGGTGGAACGGTAGGTGCTCAAAGTGTTATTGATGCGGATAACGACGGGTATAGAATTTTATTCTATCATACGGGGAATCTCTATACAAATAAAATGTTGGGTACAACGGATATTGATCAAAACAGCTTCGATGTTTCATGTGTAGGAGTGATTGATGATACGAATGTATTGGTAGCACGTAAAAATCTGGGTGTGACAGATGGAAAAGATTTTCTGGAAAAGGCAAAAGCAGAACCGGGAAAATACTCCTGTGCTACGACAATCTCAGGATTTTCTTACTTTACTTTATGTAAACTGGAAGAAGCCGGGGGATTTGAAGTCAATCCAGTGGATTCCGGCGGAGCATCTGCAATGATCCCTGCACTGCTAGGCGATCAGGTAGATCTGGCCGTAAACAGCTATGGTGTATTTAAGCAGTACGTAGATAATGGAGATCTGGTTCCCCTTGTACTGATGGATGACGAAAGAAATCCACAGTTCCCGGATGTTCCGACAGCAACGGAATTGGGAATTGAAGGCGCTTCGTCAGAAAGAGCATATTTCTTTGCTTTCCCGAAGGGAACAGATCCGGCAATCGTAAAGAAACTTTCCGATGCAGTGGGAAAAGTTCAGGAGAATCCAGAATATGTGAAAGACATTGCGGATGCATACTGTGTAGAACCATCATATATACCATATGAATCTGTAGGCGAGTATATGGATGAAATGTGGAATGAGATGGAACCATTTACAGAAGCACTGACGCAGTAAAATGTGATATCATAAGATATGATGCCGGGGAGTCCTGCCAAATTGGCGGGACTCCCTGTTTTCATCCCTACCCCAGCAGCTCCTTTCCCATATCATAAAGGATCTGGTTCGTATCCATAACAGAAGTGTGATGAGTGATCGAATATATGATCACGCTGTCCCGGATATTTCGGGGATAAAGGGGCTGGTAGTGTCCAAGGCGGAGGATTCGCTGCGTCTCATCAAGGGTCGCGTTCATTGCGAGGCAGATTGCCAAAAGCTTGTTGCGGGAAGGATTTGGACGCGAGCCGTCAAAGATCTGGTAGGTATATGTTTTATCCAGAAGAGAGAAGCGTACGATATCTGCTTTTGTCTTGGAATGTTCTATTAAAAGACGGTTTAATTCGGCGCATAAGGTCGTGTGCTCGAACTCGTCCGCATTGGCCTGAAGAAAGGATTCCAGCTTATTTTCCTGCTGGATCAGCTTCAGTAATTCGTCGGTAGATTTTTTTCTCATAGTAGGTTCCTCCGTAAAGTGATATAATTATATCTGACATAAAAAGAGAAAGCAATATGCTGACAGCGGACTTTTGCGGATGGAGGGTAAGAAAAAGTGCTGTTTCAGGGGGAGTTTTTTACAGAGATAGGAGAGATCGGGAATCAGGGCGGGCTGCGGACGCTGCTTTTGCGCGGAGCGCAGGGCGGTATTGTGGTTTATAAGGAGATCGGGCGGGAGTCGGTGGAGATCTTCCAGAAACTGAAAGCCGCGCCCCATCCGAATATTGCAGCGGTTTATGGGATCAAAGCCGTCGATGAGGAAACCTGCGGAGTATTTATGGAATATGTTCCTGCGGATACTCTAGATGACCGGATCCTGGAAAGAGGCAGTTTGCCATTGGATGAAACCAGAAAGATCATGCTTCAGGTCTGCGCTGCGGTCCGCCATTTTCATGGCCTGGGAATTATCCACAGGGATTTAAAACCTTTGAATATCCTGGTCATGGAGAATGGATGGGTGAAAGTGACGGATTTTGGTATCGCCAGGCTTTATTCCAGAGGAAAGATGGCAGATACGCAGGTGCTGGGAACTGCAGGATACGCGGCGCCAGAGCAGTTCGGCTTTTCCCAGACTGATGAAAAAGCGGATATATATGCTTTAGGAGTGATCTTAAATCGCATGCTTACAGGAAAAATGCCGGGAGAAAAGCTATATGAGGGCGATGCAAGGATCGGCGCTCTTATCCGCCAGTGCCTTTGTATGTCGCCGGGAGATCGCTGCAGTATTGACGATGTAGAAGAAGCTTTAGGGGGACAAAAGAGCGGGGGATCATTTTTTAAACGGCTGGTAAGAAAGATACCGGGGTTCCGCACGGGAAATAAGGTACATATGGCTCTTGCGTCAGTGGAATATGCTTATATGAGCCTGATATTTCTTCTTTCTGTCTTTTTTCAAGAAGGGATTTTTGCAATCCTGGTCAGTATCGCCGGGCTGTTGATCTCGACCCTTGGGATCGGATGGTTCATCGGAAGCTTCCGCCCGACGGCATACCGTTTGCACATGGATAAGGGAGCGGGCAGAGTGATCCTGACGATCTTCTATGTGATCCTGGGATTTGTGATCCTTTCAGTGGGAATGACAATGGTATTGTAATAAAATGCTGCGCTGGATAATGAAGCGTCAGAAGGCCGCTTTTTGCAGATGGCCAGTATGCTGACAGCATACCAGAAAAAGTCCTGGAATTGTTACGATAACTTTAATACTATGTTGGGGAGGATGAAAAAGCAAATGAACGAAAAGAAAGAGACAAAAGTAATAGATATTTTAACATCGATACCAGTGATCCTGATCCTGCTGTGCTGCTGTCTGCCTGTTTCCTGTGTGCTCACAGCTATCCGGCTGGCGAGGATGAAGGAAAAGGAAAAATCTTATAAAGTGAGCACCGTTGTTCTGGCAGTCCTCACATTTGGCACCATGATCCTTGTGACAGGGATGATCGCTGTAGAGACAGTGCGCCAGTCTAAGTGGGACAAAGAGTATCAGTCCTATATGGCGGCGGAGGATTACGTTTCAGCGGAGCAGATGCTGGATGAGAAGAAGGAGCAGGGTATCACCTCGTCGCTGACTCAGAGTTATCTGGAGCTGTACCGGCTGTCTGGGGATGGAGACAAAGCAGCGGCAGTTGTTAAGGAATATTTTGACAGCCTTGATGATAAAACGAACTTCAGCGAATTTGTAGAAGAGAAACTGGCGGAAATAAAGCCGGAGCTGGATCCGGAGACGCAGAGATCCATAGATGATGTCCTGGCGCAGGTGGCGGCGGCAAGGGAAGAAAAATTACAGGAAAGCATAGCGGAATCTGTGGCATTGGCAGAGCAGCAGGAAGCAGAGGAAGCTTCAAAGGCAGCGGAAGAGTCCAGTAAGGCAGCGGAGAAAGCGGCGAAAGAGTCCAGCAAGGCAGCGGAAAAGGCGGCAGAAGAGTCCAGCAAGGCAGCAGAAAAAGCAGCGGAAGAATCCAGCAAAGCAGCAGCGGAAGCCAGCAAAGCGGAGCAGGAAAGGGAAACTCAGCTTCAGGAAGCAGAGGAGGATATTAAGGACTACATAAAGAATAAGAAAAGTTCTGCGTTAAAGCAGCTGAAAAAAATCGACGGGGAGATTTTCGACCAGGCATGGATAAACTGCCTGACAGAAGCGATAAGCAATGAAACGGAGTGGACGCCGACGGTGAAAGATACGGTATCTGCATACTGCAGCCTGTATCGGGAAAGTCATGGAGATACGATCAGCGAGAAGGCGAAAAAGGTTATGAGCAGCCTGGAAACTTTATCCGGCTACGATTCCCAGATTTTTCAGCTGGAAAATAAGTATGGATCGATAGATCTGGAAAATTCCATAGTTTATACGGGGATCTTCTATGTCTCTGGAAGGTTGGAGACAGCTTACATCAATGCGTTTACGGGAGAGAATCAAGATGAGATCAACAGCTATAAGGGCGAAGACGGAGCCGCATGGGCTGCTTATAATGTAGAATATATTCTGGATACTGCCTGGCCAGGCAATATTGCATATGTGCTCTTGGCAGATAAAGAGTCTCCGTTTCCTTTCGAGGGTGCATATACAGTCACTTATATCGATACAGGGCTGACTAAAACGCTGATAGATGCTCAGGGCTTTGAGCAGGAAGCACCGGTATATAAGATGACGCAGGATTACGGAGAGATGGAAGAGGCTGGCAGACAACTAAGCCAGCTGAAAGCCATGCGTTCGCAGGAATACGCGGATCTGCGAAGGCAGCTGTCAGGAGAAGAGTCAGAGCTGACGGATGGAGAAACAGCGGCTGCTTTTTCCGGAGACTGGTGGGATATCAATAGCCAGCGATGCAATATGACGATCACGCAGGGCGAAGACGGGACCTTTTATGTTTCTGTAAACTGGGGCAGCAGCGCCTGGGAAACCACCCAGTGGACTTTAAGCGGCCGATACGACGGGACTGCAGGCGCTATTGTCTACTCGAACTGTACGGAAACAGATTATGTTTACGACGACGCAGGACATGAGACTGCCAGCGTGGCCTATACAGACGGGACCGGGAAACTCTATCTGGCGGGAGGATATGTGTACTGGGAAGATGATAAATTTGACAGGAGTTCAGAATGCTGTTTTGAGCGATCACAATATTAGAATTGATCGGATAGGGGAAATTGCTTCCCCTATCCTCTTTTGCACGGCGGGAGATCATCCTGCTCCACGGTGCGCGTTAAGACCTGAGATCAGAGAGGTTCTGTTTTGAAGTATCCTCCATGGCTCTTACTTCAGAAGGCTTACGCAGGAGTTCCATGCAGTCAACTTCCAGGATCTCGGCGATAGCACGAAACTGGCTTGCCTTTATATGCTGGGTGTTAGCTTCGATCTTGCTGAGAGAAAAGATGTTGATATCTACTCCGCACAGCTGCACCCTTAATACAAGGTCTTTTGGCTTTATCTTTCGCTGTTCGCGGATCCGTTTGATGTTGGAACCGATCAGGATCTTTTCGTCGTGTTTAATACGTGTCTCGTCCATGCTGCCGCTCCTTTTCTCGAATAAGCAAATACTTATTTTATACTATAAAATAGCTGTATCAAAATGTTGCCTGAATAAGCAAACGTTTCGGGTTGAAAATGTATTGACAAAGAAAGTATGGGAGAATATAATATTACCTTATGATAAAGAAAAAATCTTAAAAAGACAAGGGTGTCTGACCATTATAGAAGGATCAGACACTCTATTTTTGTTTCATAGGAAAGATTCTATTGATTTAATGATAAAAAGTATTGTTGTTCCTATGAAACGGACATGCCGTTTACAGCGGCATCACCATCTATAAAAGCTGGCATGGAGGGATGAATATGGATGCAAAGTACATTTTTGTAACTGGAGGAGTTGTTTCCGGACTGGGAAAAGGGATCACGGCCGCGTCCCTGGGCCGGCTCTTAAAGGCGAGATGGCTTAAAGTAGCGGCTCAGAAGCTGGATCCGTATGTTAATGTGGATCCGGGGACAATGAGCCCGTTCCAGCATGGAGAAGTATTTGTCACAGAGGACGGGGCGGAAACGGATCTGGATCTGGGCCATTACGAGAGGTTTATTGACGAGAACTTAAATAAGATGTCTAACCTGACGTCCGGAAAGGTATACTGGAATGTCCTGAATAAGGAAAGAAGGGGAGAATATCTTGGCAAAACAGTACAGGTGATCCCGCATATTACCGAAGAGATCAAAAAATTCATATATGGAGTGGGAAGCTATACGGACGCGGACGTGGTGATCACGGAGATCGGCGGCACCATCGGCGACATTGAAAGCCAGCCTTTCCTGGAAGCGATCCGGCAGGTGTTCCGGGAACTGGGACGGGAGCGCTGCCTGCTTATGCATGTTGTGCTGGTTCCGTATTTAAAATGTTCCGGCGAGCATAAGACAAAACCGGCGCAGCATTCTGTCAGGGAACTGCAGGGAATGGGCATCATGCCGGATATTGTGATCGCCAGATGCGACGAACCTCTGGAAGAAGGGATCGCCCAGAAGATCGCCATGTTCTGCGACGTGGAACCGGACTGCGTCATCGAGAATCAGACGCTGGGAAGCCTGTATGAGGTACCGCTTATGCTCCATGACAGAAAACTGGATGAGATCGTATGCAGAAAACTGTCTCTGCCCAGGAAAGAAGCGGATCTGGAGGAATGGACTGCGCTCTGCAGAAAGATTGAAAACGCGGAAAAGGAAGTCAGCATCGCTATTGTGGGAAAATATGTGGAATTACACGACGCATATCTTTCTGTGGTGGAGGCGCTGCACCATGGCGGTTTTGAAAATGGAGCAAAGGTCAGGCTTATGTGGGTGGATTCCGAAACGCTGACGGATGAAAATGCGGCGGAAAGACTGAAAGGAGCCGCCGGGGTCCTGGTTCCAGGCGGCTTCGGGGAACGGGGGATCGAAGGAATGATCGCCGCAGCCCGGTACTGCAGGGAAAACGGGATCCCGTATTTCGGGATCTGCTTAGGCATGCAGATAGCTGTGATCGAATTTGCCCGCCATCAGGCAGGAATGATAGATGCCAATTCCAGAGAATTTGATGAAAATTCCTCTCATCTGGTGATCGACCTTATGCCGGATCAGAAAGGGAACATCCCCAAAGGCGGCACCATGCGTCTGGGAGCCTATCCCTGTCAGATCAAAGAAGGAACGCGCCTCCACGACATTTATGGGAAGGATCTTATAAACGAACGCCACCGCCACCGCTATGAGGTGAACAACCAATACAGGACCGCGCTGGAAGAAGCTGGGCTGGTCTTTTGCGGCCTGTCTCCGGATGGACGGCTGGCAGAAGCGATCGAGATCAGGGAGCACCCATTTTTTATAGCAGTCCAGTACCATCCGGAATTTAAGTCCAGACCGAACCACGCGCAGCCGATCTTCCGCGAATTTGTGAAAGCATGCCTGGAAAGGATAGGCGCCTGCTAAGCGAGAAAGATTGCGATTGTAAAAATATGTCCGCCATGTCATAATGTATAGAAAGACAGAAAAGCAAGAACAGAATGACAGGAGACAGGATATGAACGTATTTGTTGGAATTATGATCCCATTTTTGGGAACGGCAGCAGGGGCAGCCATGGTATTTTTTATGAGAGACGCGATCAAACCGGCGGTCCAGAAAATGCTTCTGGGCTTCGCTTCCGGAGTAATGATCGCGGCATCGGTGTGGTCTTTGCTGATCCCGGCTATGGATATGGCTTCTGGAATGGGGAAACTCTCTTTTCTTCCGGCTGCGGCAGGATTTCTTCTGGGGATCGGGTTCCTTCTGATGATGGACAGGATCGTCCCTCACCTCCATATAGGGAGCGACAAGCCGGAAGGAATGGAAAGCAGCCTGAAAAAGACGACGATGCTGGTATTGGCAGTTACCCTTCATAATATTCCGGAAGGCATGGCTGTGGGCGTAGTTTTTGCAGGTATGCTCCAGGGAAGCGGTACGATCACTTTAGCCGGGGCCTTTGCCCTTTCCATCGGGATCGCAGTCCAGAACTTCCCGGAAGGAGCGATCATCTCTCTTCCGCTGAAGAGCGAAGGAGTCGATAAAGGAAGGGCGTTTCTTTACGGGGCGGCTTCCGGGATCGTAGAGCCAATGGGCGCTGCGCTGACGGTCCTGCTGGCCTCTTATATAGAGCCGGCGCTCCCTGTACTGCTGTCCTTTGCAGCAGGAGCCATGGTCTATGTGGTGGTAGAGGAGCTGATCCCGGAATCAGCAGAAGGAGAACATTCTAATATAGGCACGATCGGCTTTGCGGCAGGGTTTGTCATCATGATGATCCTGGACGTGGCATTAGGATGAGCTGCGATCCGCAAAATCACATTCAATTCAGAATAGAACAGGCTATAAAAGTACTGATTTCTTTTGCAGCTGCAGGAGGTTCTGGCTCCGAAACCGCAAAAGAAACCAGTACTTTTTTATGGCCGTTTCAAGCTCCTGTTAAAGTAGGGTGTTTTACTTGTAACGTTCTTTACCATATATCCTGGCGCACGGCTGGACTGTTACGCGAATTGCAGTAGGATGAGGCCTTTTTCTTGCTTTAAAGAGAAAGTTATGATATCCTAAAAGATGGATGGTATGTGTAGAAAATTTGCAGAGAAAGGGGAGAAATGTTGTGGAAGTTGGTTTTGAAATGACGTTGGAACAGAAACAGACTCTATCCCAGACCCAGATCCAGTCATTGGAGATACTGGCCATGGACAGCATAGAGCTGAACCGTTTTCTGCATGACGAATATTTGGAAAACCCGATCCTTGATTATTCCGGAGGAGGTTCAGGCCCGGTAAAGACTCAGGAGCTGAGCGCGGAATATGTCAGTGCGCCCTTTTATCAGCATGGAGAGGATATTAGCGAAGAACGGGAAAAAAATGACGGCATTATCCCGGCTGAGGAAAAGGATACAGTAAAGCAGTACCTGATGTGGCAATTGGATAGGACCCAGTATTCAGACGAAGAATGGGATACGATAGAATACCTGATCGATTGTCTGGAGGACAATGGATTTTTTACAGTGCCTCTGGACGAGGTGGCGAAGCTGTGCAAGGTGCCTTTTGCTACGGCGGAACGCTGTCTGGAAGATTTAAGGCAGCTGGAGCCTTACGGGATCTTTGCCCAGGATCTGAAGCACTGCCTTTTAAAACAGCTTCAGGTGATGGAGATGGAAGATTCTGATGAATGGAAGATCGTCGACGGGTACCTGACGGAGGTGGCGGAAGGAAAGATCAGCGTGATCTCAAGGGAGTTAAAACTGCCTACTGCCAAGGTCCGCAAGTGCATTGAAAATATCGGAAGCCTGAATCCAAGACCGCTGACCGGCTTTAATACAGAAAAGACATCTTACGTAGTTCCGGATATCGTCCTGAAAAAAGAGGGCGGCGTCTGGTCCGGCGAACTGAACGATTCATGGGTCCAGGATTACCGTATCAATGATTATTACCTGCAGATGATGAAGGAGTCCAACGAAGAAGAGCTTGTAAATTATTTCCGCACAAAGCTGGAGAGGGTCCGTTTCATTATGAACAGCATCGAGCAGAGAAGGCAGACCATGATGGGGATCGTCAATCTGATCATCGATAAACAGAAAGACTTTCTGGAAGGCAAAGGGCCGCTGAAGCCTATGACCATGAGCGATGCGGCAAAAGAGCTGGGAGTTCATCCTTCTACGGTCAGCAGGGCCATCAGAGGGAAATACGTTCAGTATCCCAGCGGAAGCATTTTTATGAAGTCCCTTTTTACCGCTTCCGCCAGCAAGGATTCCTGCGGGGAAGACGGCGTTACGACTATGGGGATCAAACAATGTATAAAAGAACTGATCGAAGGGGAAAACAAGAAAAAGCCTTACAGCGATCAGGAGATTGCAAAAAAGCTGGATGAACGGGGGATCCATATTTCCAGAAGAGCGGTAGCAAAGTACCGTGAGGAGATGCAGATCCGGGGAAGCTTTGAGAGAAAGTCGTTCAGCTGAGAATAAAGGAGGAGAAATATGAGGATATTAGTTACCGGCGGGGCAGGATATATCGGAAGCCATACTTGCGTGGAATTATTGAACCAGGGCCATGAAGTGGTCGTATTTGACAACCTTTACAACTCTTCAGAAGAAGCGCTGAAGAGGGTGGAGAAGATCACAGGAAAGACGCTTACCTTCTATAAAGCGGACATGCTGGACCGCGACGCTATGGAAGAGATCTTTTCCAAGGAGAAAATCGACGCGGTGATCCATTTCGCAGGCCTGAAGGCAGTAGGCGAGTCTGTAGCGAAGCCATTGGAATATTACTATAACAACATTACAGGAACGCTTATCCTCTGCGACGTGATGAGAAAGCATGGAGTGAAGAAGATCATCTTCAGTTCCTCAGCCACAGTTTACGGCGATCCTGCGTTCGTACCGATCACAGAAGAATGCCCGAAGGGTAAGATCACCAATCCTTACGGCCAGACAAAGGCCATGCTGGAGCAGATCCTGACAGATTTCCATACTGCGGATCCGGAGTGGAACGTGATCCTCCTGCGTTATTTCAACCCGGTAGGCGCCCATGAAAGCGGCCTGATCGGCGAAGATCCAAAGGGCATTCCAAACAACCTGACCCCATATATCACTCAGGTAGCAGTTGGAAAGCTGAAAGAAGTAGGCGTTTTTGGAAATGATTATGATACTCCGGACGGAACAGGAGTCAGGGATTACATCCATGTTGTAGACCTGGCTATCGGCCATGTAAAGGCTTTGAAGAAATTTGAAGATAAACCGGACGTATACATCTATAACCTGGGAACAGGACGGGGCTACAGCGTTCTGGAAGTGATCCAGGCATTTTCCAAAGCAGTGGGCCGCGATATCCCGTATGTGATCAAGCCGAGAAGGCCTGGAGATATCGCCACATGCTACGCGGACTCCACGAAAGCGAAGAACGAGCTGGGCTGGACGGCAGAACGAGGCATTGACGAGATGTGCGCGGACAGCTGGAGATGGCAGTCCATGAATCCGGACGGCTACAGAAAATAAATGTAACAGTTCAGCCGTGCGCCAGGATATATGATAAAGAGCGTTGCAAGCTTGCTTGTAAAAGCGAATTGACATATATCCTGGCATAGGGATAACATCCCAGGCTTCTTGTCAGCACAGAATGTGCTGGCAAGAAGATAGACGGCTGAACTGTTATAAATAGACAGACATGCCGTGCTGGCAAGAAGATAGACGGCTGAACTGTTACAAATAAACAGACATGCCGCGGAAGCCGACAGGCCGCCGCGGCATGAACAGCCTTACAGACAAGGTTGTTGGAGTAAGCATAGAAGGGACTAATGTATGAATCTTGAATTTAAGCCGATCGAGGCCCAGGATATGGAGGTCATCACCTCATTTGTCGGCCTCAGGCCTAACAAAAGCTGCGACAGCGTGTTTTTAGACAGCTTTATCTGGAAAGAATTTTACCACGTGCGTTTTGCTGTCAGCGATGGAAAGGCGTTACAGTGGCTTATGGAGGACAAGGGAGAGACGTTCAGCGCCCTGCCTTTATGCCGGGAAGAAGATCTGGAACACTATTTTTACGAGATGGTGGATTATTTTAACCAGGTCCTTCATATCCCTTTTAAGATATACCTGGCGGACGAGGAGGGCACGGAAAAGCTGAACCTGGATCCTTTAAGATTCCGGGTGACGGAGCAGGAAGACCTGAAAGATTATCTTTATGACGGTGACGCCCTGCGGACGCTGGCGGGAAAGAAGCTCCATAAGAAAAAGAACAATGTAAATGCGTTTATGAGAGAGTACGAGGGGCGTTTCGAATATCGGAAGCTGTGCTGCTCAGACCGGGACGACGTATGGAGATTCCTGGACCGGTGGAGAGAGCAGAAAGGGGAAGAGGTAGAGGAACACCTGGATTATGAAGTTCACGGGATACACGAGATCCTGAAGAATTGTTCTACTCTTCCTGTAGAGATGGGCGGCGTCTATATTGACGATAAGATGGAAGCGTTTACCATCGGAAGTTTGAACGCCAGGGAAAACATGGCGGTGATCCATATTGAAAAGGCCAATCCAGACATCCGCGGACTGTATCAGTATATAAACCGGGAATTTCTGATCCATGAATTTCCTGATGTGAAGCTGGTAAACCGGGAAGACGACCTGGGGCTGGAAGGATTAAGGAAAGCCAAGATGTCCTACAATCCGGTGGGATTTGAGAGGAAATACCTGATCGAGCAGATCGACTATCCGCAGCAGCCAGGAAGGATGGGGAAAGAATGAAACCGGTGATCCGGTATCTGGAAGACGGAGAAAAGGGAAAGAGCCGCAGCCTGTGGGAAGAGGCTTTTCCAGAGGATTCCAGAGAATTTGACGATTATTATTTTAAAGAGAAGACACGGGACAATCGGATATTGGTAAAGGAAGAAGACGGGAGGATCCTTTCCATGATCCATTTAAACCCGTATTTAGTAAAGATCAAAGATCAGATATGTCCGCTGGACTATATCGTTGGCGTCGCTACAAGGAAAGACAGACGTCACGAAGGGCATATGAAGAGCCTGCTGGAGCAGATGATGAAAGATATGTATGGCAGGCGGACTCCATTTACGTTTCTTATGCCTGCCAATGAGGAGATCTATCGTCCCTTTGACTTCCGCTTTATTTTCGCGCAGCCTGCTTGGGAAGCTTCGGCGGAAGGCGCGGAGAGGGTCTCTGTTCCGGCCGGATGGACGGAAACGGATCCGGAACGGACGGAGAAGCTGAGCCGGTGGACGGACCGGTGGCTGGCGGACAGATACCAGGTATTCGCCATACGCAGCCCCGGCTACATCCGGCGTATGGACAGGGAACTGGCCAGCGAAAACGGCCAGTGGACGTTTTTGTATAAAGAAAACAGGCTCTGCGGCATTATCTGCGAATGGGGCAGAAAAACGAGGGAACAGAGACTGTGTTACGCAGAAAACAGCAGGCAGACAGGAGAAAGACCGGCGATCATGGGCCGTATCATCTGCCTGGAGGAATTTGTAAAGAATATCTGCCTGAAAAAGGACTGCCCGTTTGATTCTCTGGAAGCAGCTATTCAGATCGAGGATCAGTTCCTTGCAGAAAACAGCGGTCTGTGGCTTTGGAAGCTGGATAAGAACAGTTCCAGGCTGGAACGGAGCCAGGAGAAACATCCGGGAAACGAACTGGAAATCTTTTCCATTGGAGAAATGATAGAATGGCTGTCTGGATACAAGTCATTGGAGCGGGCCGGATGGACGAAATGGGTGCAGCCTCTGCAGGGGATATTTCTGGACGAGGTTGTCTGAGCGTAACAGACAGCCGCGTATCTTCCCTCCAGCACAGAATGTGCTGAAAGGAAGCCTGGAGAGGCATTCAGAGGAAAGGAGCGTTTGGGGCTATGGAAGGAATCGAACTGTTAAAAAAGTGGATCGATGAAAGCGACAATATCGTGTTCTTTGGCGGAGCGGGAGTTTCCACGGAAAGCGGGATCCCGGATTTCAGAAGCGTAGACGGGCTGTACAATCAGCAATATGACTACCCGCCGGAAACAATTTTAAGCCACACGTTTTACATGAGAAAGCCGGAGGAATTTTACCGGTTCTACCGAAATAAAATGATCGCAAAAGATGTGAAGCCCAACCGCGCCCATCTGGCGCTGGCAAAGCTGGAAGCAGAGGGAAAGCTGAGAGCGGTGATCACTCAGAATATCGACGGCCTCCATCAGGCTGCAGGGAGCAGGGAAGTCCTGGAGCTTCACGGCTCTGTGCTGCGCAATTACTGTACCAGGTGCGGGCGGTTCTACGGCCTGGACGCTATCACAGGATCAGAGGGCGTTCCGGTATGCAGCTGCGGCGGCACCATAAAGCCGGATGTTGTCCTTTATGAGGAAGGCCTGGATCAGGAAACGCTGCAGAAATCCGTGGATTACATAAGCAGGGCGGACGTCCTGATCATCGGCGGAACGTCTCTTACAGTATATCCGGCCGCCGGGCTGATCGACTATTACCGCGGACGAAAACTGGTGCTGATCAACAAAGATGTGACTCCGCTGGATAAGAGAGCGGATCTGGTCATTACCGGAAAGATCGGGGAAGTACTGGGAGAGGTCTGCGGCATAAACCAGGAGGAGAAATGAACGAACGGTTGAATTATGAAGTCGGAGATATCGTTAAACTGAAAAAGCCCCATCCGTGCGGGAGCCAGGAGTGGGAGATCCTCCGGGTCGGCGCGGATTTCCGCCTTAAATGTATGGGCTGCGGGCATCAGATCATGACGGCAAGAAAACTGGTAGAGAAAAATACAAGAGGACTTCGCAAGAAGTCAGAAACAGAAGCGGCGGACATAAAATAACGGACATAACAAAACGACCAGACCGCCATTAAAAGTGGGAGAAGTGAGCGGAATGCAGATTTCTTTAAAGAAAAAGACAGGAGAGCAGGACGGATATCTGCTGTGGACTCTGGTGGCCATTGAGCTTTTCATGTCGTTTTCATTTTTAGGATACATACATATCGAACCCATATCGATCACCTTTGTGTACATTCCGATCCTTGTGGCAGGCTGCCTGTTGGGACCGAAAGAAGCGGCGCTGGTGGGAACTGTGTTTGGCCTGGCTTCGATGTGGAAGGCCACGGCCTTTTACGTAGGGGCGGGAGACGCGATCTTTTCGCCGTTTATGAGCGGCAGACCGGTGGAAAGCTTTCTATTGAGCGTAGGTTCCCGGATGGCATTTGGATTTATCATAGGTTTTTTATACCTGATCGCCAAAAGGACAAAATATCCGCTGATCGGGATCGTGCTGGTATCCACTGTCGGACGTACGATCCACGCTTTTTGCGTTTACGCCTTTATGGGACTCCTTTTCCCGGAGGCGGGATTTGGGATAGCAAATACGTGGGATGACCTGCTGCGCGCAGATTATCTTCCCATGGCGGCGGCTACAGATTTCGTGGTGATCCTGTGCTACATGCTGGGGAAAACTGCCTATGTAAAAAAACTGAAATACCATCTCCATATGGTAGATCATGGGAACGCTCTGATCTCATACCGGAGGAGATGGCTGATGGTGCTGGGGGGACTTGTCTTCCTGTCATCCATCAGCGTTGCCATGTACTTTACAGACAGGATCACAAGGGTGATCCTGCAGCATGGAGTAAATCTGACGGAGGAGATCTCCTATGATATCATGCACCTGCAGATCCAGTTTCTGTTTGGCATGATCGCTTTGGCTGTCCTGCTCATAATCGTTATCACCATATACCAGAAAAATTCCCTGTATCTTTATTACGAAGCAAAGCTGGACGGCCTTACAGGGCTTTTGAGCAGGCAGCAGTTTTTCCAGGAGGCAGAACGGCTGCTGGAAGGACTTCCGTTTGAAAAGGGAGAAAAGACGGCGTATTTTATTATGATAGACGTTGACCTCTTTAAGAAGATCAACGATCAATACGGCCATCCGGCAGGGGATAAAGTCCTGGTCGAGATAGCGGCTGGCCTGAAAAAAGCCTTTGGCAAAAAAGGCCTGACCGGCAGGCTGGGCGGGGACGAGTTCGCTGTATTTATCCATCATTTTATGACGGAAAAGGAATTGAAAGAGCTCCTGACCCGGCTTAAGGAGGATATCAGCCGGATCGACGTACTGGAAACCGCTGTTACATGCAGCGTCGGGGTCATTCCCATAGGAGAGAGATGTACGGCGGACGAGATGTATCACCGGGCGGATGTGCTGCTGTATGAGGCAAAGCGGAAAGGCCGGGACCAGTTCGTATTTGAAGAGCGGCCATAGAAAGAGTGTGAGAGAAGGGAGGATTTCCTGAAATCAGGAAATTGTATTATATGGGAGAGTTAAATACAGGAGACAGCGTGATCGTACGCAGTCAGCCGCTTCACGAGCAGGTTTATGATTTTATTAAGAAGAAGATCATATATGGCGAAGTAAAAAGCGGAACAAAAATCGTGGAAAGCCAGCTTTCCAGAGAACTGCATATCAGCCGGGGACCGATACGGGAAGCCTTTCGTATGCTGTGTGCAGATGAGCTTCTGTTGCAAAGCAATGAAGGGATCATTGTCAACCCTATGGATTACCAGACCGCAGTAGAAGCGTATGAATGCCGTATCATCATGGATCCCTATGCGGCCAGACTGGCGGCGGAGCGGATCGATGAGGAGAC
>DWZA01000006.1 GCA_019118365.1 Candidatus Lachnoclostridium stercoravium
GTCAGCACATTCTGTGCTGGCAAGAAGATACACGGCTGAACTGTTACTAAATATCAGATATTAAGACCGTCCCGGAATCTGCACATCATTTCCTGGGTAAGGCTTACGTCGCCGTCTACCCCAGGCACATCTTTTCTCTCAAACCATTCCGCCACAGCCAGCTCGTCGGTGTCCAGCTTCACCTGGCCGGAACCGTCTAAGTCGCAGTAAAACCCGAATAAGAGCGTATCGGTAAAGGACCAGGGCTGGCTCTTGTAATAGCGGATATTTTTCACCTTCAGCCCTACTTCCTCCATCACCTCCCGCTGTATGGTCTGCTCGATAGTCTCGCCGATCTCGGCAAATCCGGCGATCAGAGAATAACGGGTGATGGGGCGGTTAGCGTACCGGGTAAGGAGGATGCGGTCTCCGTCCGTAACGGCTACGATCACCGCGGGAGAGATCTTTGGATATTCCATCATATGGCAGGCATCGCAGTACATCATCCGCTCTTTTTCATGCTTGCGCAGGGGCTTCCCACATCTGCCGCAGAAACGGCGGCTTCTGTACCATGCTGCCAGCTGGATCGCCGTAACGGCGGCGAAAGCCATATGGCGGGGAGCGGCGGTGCGGAGAAAGGAGACTGGCTCTTCCCGGTACCCTTCCGGAAATGCATAGCTTCCTTCAGGCGGCAGGTAGAAACGGTCCCCGTCTATTGTAAAAAGATAGGTGACGCCGTCCATATCCTGAATAGCCGGTTCGGCTTCCCTCAGGCAGGGAAATGTGATCGCACCGTTTTCTTCTTTTAAAAGAATATTCCTTCCCCGGCAGATCATGAGAAAACTGTCCGCAGACGGTGGAACAGGAGTATATTCGTTGTGATAAATATGCGGTTCAATGTCCTGTATCATGGTTTTCATACCTTTCTCTTTTGCAAATTTCCGTAATAGTTCAGGACGGCGGGAAAACAGGGGCAAAACAGGCGTTAAGCTTGCTTATAGGCATGCTTTTGCCCCTGTTTTCACATCGGGATGGACATCTCTGCTTCTTGTCCGGCTCAAGGCCGGGCAAGAAGATGTGCCGCCTTGAACAGTTACAAATGTCCTTTCTTTAGTATACATACGCCGCCTGGAAAATGCAATAAAGTCCTGGGGGGAAGAGGCCGGATCCGCCTCTGTCCGCATAAAGCGGAAAAGATCATTTGCCAGGACTTGCAATTTCAGGGGAAAATAATTATAATGGTACAATAATACGCTTGGAAAAGGACGGAT
Organism: Candidatus Lachnoclostridium stercoravium; assembly: GCA_019118365.1. Lineage (GTDB taxonomy): Bacteria > Bacillota > Clostridia > Lachnospirales > Lachnospiraceae > Lachnoclostridium_A > Lachnoclostridium_A stercoravium. Next base: position 1,251 of record DWZA01000006.1, read on the forward strand.
TTCTATGGAAGGGAATACGAATCAGGCAAAATTTGAACAGGAACTGGAGGCTCCGGCGGACTTTACCAGCCCGGAAGTCCTCTACGAGGATCTGATCAAGGCGATCAAGAAGTACCACCCGTCAGACGATATCACTATGGTCGAAAAGGCGTACAATGTCGCCCGTGATGCCCATAAGGATCAGAAGAGAAAGTCCGGCGAACCCTATATCATCCATCCCTTATGCGTCGCGATCATACTGGCGGATCTGGAGATGGACAAGGAGACGATCGTAGCAGCGATCCTTCACGACGTAGTGGAGGATACTGTGATGACCCTGGACGAGCTGAAGGATGAATTTGGGGAGGAAGTCGCCCTTTTAGTAGACGGCGTTACAAAGCTGACCCAGATCTCCTGGTCCATGGATAAGGTAGAGATTCAGGCGGAAAATTTAAGAAAGATGTTCCTTGCTATGGCAAAGGATATCCGGGTGATCCTGATCAAACTGGCCGACCGCCTTCACAACATGCGTACCCTTCAGTATATGACGCCGGCCAAGCAGAAGGAAAAGGCCAAGGAGACGATGGAGATCTATTCGCCTATCGCCCACCGTCTGGGTATTTCCAAGATCAAAGTGGAACTGGACGATCTTGCGTTGAAATATCTGGAACCGGAAGCCTATTACGACCTGGCGGAAAAGATCTCCCTGCGCAAAGACGCGAGGGAAGCTTTTGTAAAAGAGATCGTGGACGAAGTAAAGGCCCACATGGAAGAAGCAGGGATTGAAGCCAAGGTAGAAGGCAGGGCGAAGCATTTCTTCAGTATTTATAAAAAGATGGTGAACCAGCACAAGACTCTGGATCAGATCTACGACTTGTTCGCGGTGCGGATCATCGTGGATACCATCAAGGACTGCTACGCGGCCCTGGGCGTGATCCACGAGCTTTATAAGCCGATCCCAGGCAGGTTCAAGGACTACATCGCCATGCCGAAGCCCAATATGTACCAGTCTCTCCATACAACTCTGATCGGTACGAACGGGCAGCCTTTTGAGATCCAGATCCGGACTTACGAGATGCACAGGACGGCGGAATTTGGTATCGCCGCCCATTGGAAATATAAAGAGAGCGGCAGCGGACAGGTGGCTGCCGGAAGCGAAGAGGCGAAGTTAAGCTGGCTTCGGGAGATCCTGGAGTGGCAGCGGGACATGTCGGACAACAAGGAATTTTTAAGCCTTTTAAAAAGCGACCTGGATCTGTTCTCCGACAGCGTATACTGCTTTACCCCTACGGGAGATGTAAAGAACCTTCCCAGCGGTTCCACACCTATTGATTTTGCCTACGCCATCCACAGCGCGGTGGGCAACAAGATGGTAGGAGCCAAGGTGAATGGAAAACTGGTCCCCATCGATTACGTGATCCAGAACGGGGACAGGATCGAGATCCTCACTTCCCAGAATTCCAAAGGTCCCAGCAGGGACTGGCTGGGCCTTGTAAAGAGCACTCAGGCGAAGAACAAGATCAATCAGTGGTTTAAATCAGAATTAAAAGAAGACAATATCGTAAAAGGCAAGGAGCTTTTTAATCAGTACTGCAAAGCTCACGGCATTAACCCGGCGGATATCTTAAAGCCGGAATATATGGAGAAGGTCCTCAGGCGCTACGCCTTTAGGGACTGGGATTCCGTTCTTGCTTCCATCGGCCACGGCGGCCTGAAAGAGGGCCAGGTCATCAACAAGATGGTGGAAGAACGGAGCAAAAAGATCAAAAAGGACGTGACTGACGTTACGATCCTGGACGAGATCGGCGACGGCAATAAAGTGCCGGTAGCGAAAAAATCAAAAAGCGGCATTACAGTCAAGGGGATCCATGATCTGGCCGTTCGTTTTTCCAGATGCTGCAATCCGGTGCCTGGAGACGAGATCGTAGGATTTATCACCAGAGGACGGGGCATTTCCATCCACAGGACGGACTGCGTCAATGTGATCAACCTTCCGGAGGATGAGAAGGACCGCATTATCGACGCGGAATGGGAAAAACCGGAGATCGATACGGGAGCGGAGACGTATTCCACAGAGATCCAGATCTACGCCAACAACCGTATCGGCATGTTTGTGGATATTTCCAAGGTGTTTACGGAAAGACAGATCGATATCAGATCCATGAACGTAAGGACCAGCAAGCAGGGCAAGGCTACGATCATCATGACATTCGACATCCATGGGATCGAAGAGCTGAACCGGCTGACCGATAAGCTGCGCCAGATCGAAGGCGTGCTGGATATTGAACGTACGGCAGGCTGATCAGACGGCTGCCGCCGTTAAGGCATCGCAGGGCAGAAAAGAGGGGACGCAAAGGAGCGGCCCCTTTGTTATGAACAGTCATACGGATAGGAGGAAGATAAGATGGATTCTCATGAAGACAGAGGTTTAAGGATAAAGTCGGCGGTCCTTGGAGCTGTGGGGACGAACTGTTATCTTGTATATAATGAAAAAACGAAAAAGGCGGTCATTGTGGATCCGGCGGACAACGCGCCTTATATTAAAAGCCAGTGCATTTCACTTGGGATCGAGCCGGAGGCGATCCTTCTGACCCACGGCCATGCAGATCATATGCTGGCTGCGGACAGCCTGAGAAAGGAGTACGGCATCCCGCTTATTGCAGGAGAAAAAGAGGAGAAGCTCCTTGCAGATCCGTCTATGAACCTTTCTTTGATGATCGGCGGCGTCCAGGTGGGATTAAAAGCAGATAAGACGGTCAGGGAAGGAGACGTGCTGGAACTGATCGGATTCCGCTTCCGGGTGATCGGGACGCCGGGCCATACGTCCGGCTCCGTATGTTATTGGATCACGGAAGAAGATGTGCTTTTTGCGGGAGATACCCTGTTTGAAGAATCCTTCGGCAGAACGGATTTCCCTACAGGGAGCATGTCCAGCCTGTGCCGTTCCGTGATCGATAAGCTGTTTGAGCTTCCGGACACCACGATGGTATATTCCGGCCACGGGCCGGCCACTACCATCGGCCATGAGAAGGAATATAATCCCATCTATCATTACAGGAGGGACTTATGATCGGGCTTCTGCTGAGCGATAGAGCGTATGAACAGGACATCCGGGAGCTTTTGATGGCGTTTTATCCCGGAGAAGAATTTGTATATGAGAGACAGGACGGCGTGGAGTTTTATATACACGGGGACCTTGTCCACGGCGACGATATCCTGGCCGAGACAGGAGACGCTTCCTATGGAGAGGGCGTTTACATCCTTTCGCTTGAGTGCGACGATAAAAAGACATATCGTACCTTTGAGGTGACTTACGGGCAGCGTTTGGAAACGAAGAACAAGATCAAACGGGGACTTTATGATATCCTGTCCAAACGGACGGAGCATGAGCTTCCCTGGGGGACGCTTACCGGGATCCGCCCTACAAAGATCGCCATGGCCAGGCTGGAACAGGGCTGGAAGCATGACGATATCGCACGCTATATAAGAGAGACTTATCTTACAAGCAGGGAAAAGACAGAGCTTGGCATTGAGATCGCGGAGAGGGAACGGAAGCTTTTAGCGGATATTTCCTATAAAGACGGATACAGCCTTTATGTAGGGATCCCTTTCTGCCCCACCACATGCCTGTACTGCTCTTTTACCTCGTTTCCTATTGGAAAATGGGAGGGAAGGACGGGGCTGTATCTGGACGCCCTTTTTAAAGAGCTGGATTATACCGCAAAGAAGATGGAAGGAAAGACGCTGGATACCGTTTATTTTGGCGGCGGCACGCCTACGTCCTTAAGCCCGGAAGACCTGGAGCGGATATTATGCAGGATCGAAGAGGACTTCGACCTTTCCGGCGTGAAGGAATTTACCGTAGAAGCGGGGCGGCCGGACAGCATTACGGAAGAAAAACTGGAGGTCTTAAAAAAGCACGGGATCACCAGGATCTCCATTAACCCGCAGACTATGAAACAGGAGACGCTGGATCTGATCGGCCGGCGCCATACGGTGGAGATGGTCAAGGAAAAATATCATCTGGCCAGGAAGCTGGGTTTTGACAATATCAACATGGATCTGATCATCGGCCTGCCGGAAGAGACGCTGGAAGACGTGAGACATACCATGGAAGAGATCCGCGCTCTTGCCCCGGACAGCCTGACCGTACATTCTCTGGCGATCAAGAGGGCCGCAAGGCTGAATATGTTTAAAGAACAGTATAAGGACTTAAAGATCGTCAACACCCAGGAGATGATCGACCTGACTGCGGAGTACGCCAGAGAGATGGGAATGGAGCCTTATTATCTGTACCGCCAGAAAAATATGGCCGGGAATTTTGAAAACGTAGGCTACAGCCTTCCGGGAAAGGCCTGCCTGTACAATATCCTCATCATGGAAGAAAAGCAGACCATTGTCGGCTGCGGCGCGGGAACTACCACAAAGGTGGTCTTCCCGGAGGAAAACCGCGTGGAGCGGGCGGAGAACGTAAAAGACGTGGAGCAGTATATTTCCAGAATCGACGAGATGATCGGGCGCAAAGAGAAGCTTCTTATGGAAATCCCCGGATAAAGGGGTTGCAAAATTATAGAAGCAAGGTAAAATTAGGAATATGAAAACACGATAGAAATGGAGAAAGACATCATGGCATTGAAGAAAAAGCCTGTTACCGGCATGAAAGATATCCTGCCTGCAGAGATGCAGATCCGTGATTATGTGCTGAACCAGATTAAGGATACTTACAGGAGCTTCGGATTTTCAGCGATCGAGACACCATGTGTAGAACATATTGAGAACCTGACCAGCAAGCAGGGCGGAGACAATGAAAAGCTTATTTTCAAGATCTTAAAAAGAGGGGAAAAGCTGAAACTGGAGGAAGCCAGGGAGGAAAACGACCTGACGGACAGCGGACTGCGCTACGACCTTACCCTTCCCCTTTCCAGATACTACGCCAACAACGCGGCAAATCTTCCTTCGCCGTTTAAGGCTCTTCAGATCGGCAGCGTATGGCGCGCGGACCGGCCGCAGAAAGGGCGTTTCCGCCAGTTCGTTCAATGCGATATCGATATTTTAGGCGATCCTACCAGCCTGGCGGAGATCGAGCTGATCCTGGCTACGACCACCGCTTTAAGCAGGATCTGCCCGGACAACCGCTTTACCGTCCGTTTAAACGACAGGGAGATCCTGAAGGCGATGGCTCTTTTCGCAGGCTTTGCGGAGGATTCCCTGGATCAGGTATTTATCATCCTGGATAAGATGGATAAGATCGGCGCAGAAGGCGTAGAAGCCGAGCTTTTAGAGGCAGGACATGGAGAAGAGGCAGTAAAGAAATATCTGGAGCTTCTTGGCGGCGCGGGAAAAGACGCCCAGAGCGTAAGGACCCTGGAAGAGACTCTGAAGGGGACTTTAGAACCAGGAAGAGCGGAAGGGCTGGCTCACATCATGGAGACAGTGAAAGAAGTATCTTCCGCAGATTTCGGCCTGGAATTTGATCCGACCCTGGTAAGGGGTATGTCTTATTATACAGGAACGATCTTTGAGGTTTCCATGGAAGGCTTCGGCGGTTCCGTAGCGGGAGGCGGACGCTACGATAAGATGATCGGCAAGTTTACAGGAATGGAGACGCCGGCCTGCGGCTTTTCCATCGGATTTGAAAGGATCGTAACGATCCTGATGGACAACGGATTTACCGTTCCGTCGGCTGCCGGAAAGAAGGCTTACCTTTTTGAAAAAGGCATGGACAGCCAGAGGCTGGCGGAAGTGATTAAAGAAGCAGGCAAAGACCGGGCGGCAGGCCTTCAGGTCCTTGTGGCTCAGATGAACAAGAATAAAAAATTCCAGAAAGAGCAGCTTATGAAAGAAGGCTATACGGAATTTAAAGAATTTTATAAAAACGAACTGAAGAAGTGAAAGGAGACGCATCATGGCAGAGTCTATGGCCGGGTTGAAAAGAACCCATAGATGTACAGAATTATCTTCAGCCAATATCGGGGAAAATGTGACCGTAATGGGCTGGGTGCAGAAAAGCAGAAATAAAGGCGGCATTATTTTCGTGGATCTGAGGGACCGTTCCGGTATCCTCCAGATCATTTTCGAGGAAAAGGACTGCGGAACAGCATATTTTGAAAAGGCAGAAAAGTTAAGGAGCGAATTTGTCATCGCTGTGGAAGGCCGGGTAGAGGCCCGCAGCGGCGCGGCAAATGAGAACCTGGCTACAGGAAATATCGAGGTAAGGGCGAAAACCCTGCGCATCCTTTCCGAATCTGAGACTCCGCCGTTCCCCATCGAGGAAAACAGCAAGACAAAAGAAGAGCTTCGTTTAAAATACCGTTATCTGGACTTAAGGAGGCCGGACATCCAGCGAAATATGATGATCCGCAGCCGCGTGGCTGTCCTGACCAGAGCGTTCCTTGCAGAGGAAGGATTTCTGGAGATCGAGACGCCTACCCTGATCAAGAGCACGCCGGAAGGCGCCAGGGATTACCTTGTGCCGAGCCGCGTTCATCCAGGTTCCTTCTACGCTCTGCCTCAGTCTCCCCAGCTGTTTAAACAGCTTTTAATGTGCTCCGGATACGACCGTTATTTCCAGCTGGCAAGATGCTACAGGGACGAAGATTTAAGAGCCGACAGGCAGCCGGAGTTTACCCAGATCGACATGGAGCTTTCTTTTGTGGATGTGGACGATGTACTGGACGTTAATGAAAGGCTGTTAAAGAAATTATTTAAAGATATCTGCGATTTCGATATCCAGCTTCCGATCCAGAGGATGACCTGGAGAGAGGCTATGGACCGCTTCGGCTCCGACAAGCCGGATCTGCGCTTTGGCATGGAGCTGCACAACGTATCGGACGTAGTGAAGGACTGCGAATTTGTCGTATTTAAGAACGCCCTGGAAAACGGCGGTTCCGTGCGCGGCATCAACGCCGAGGGACAGGGCCATATGCCGAGAAAGAAGATCGACGCTCTGGTAGAATTTGCCAAGGGCTACGGCGCCAAGGGTCTGGCTTACCTCTCCATCCAGGAAGACGGCAGCTACAAATCTTCTTTCGCAAAGTTCATGAAGGAAGAAGAATTAAAAGCCCTTGTGGACGCTATGGGCGGAAAGCCGGGAGATCTCCTGTTATTTGCAGCGGATAAGGACAAGGTAGTGTTCGACGTTCTCGGCAACCTCCGTCTGGAGCTGGCAAGGCAGCTGGATCTCTTAAAGAAGGACGACTTTAAGTTCCTGTGGGTAACGGAATTCCCGCTTTTGGAATACTCCGAGGAAGAGGGACGTTACGTAGCCATGCACCATCCGTTTACCATGCCTATGGAAGAGGATCTTCCTCTTCTGGAGACAGATCCAGGCGCAGTGCGCGCAAAGGCTTACGATATCGTATTAAACGGCACCGAGATGGGCGGCGGTTCCGTCCGTATCCATCAGGCGGACATCCAGAACAAGATGTTTGAGGTGCTGGGCTTTACCAAGGAAAGGGCCCAGAGCCAGTTCGGCTTCCTTCTGGAAGCGTTCAAATACGGCGTTCCGCCTCACGCAGGCCTGGCCTACGGCATGGACCGTATGGTCATGCTCATGGTAGGAGCAGACAGCATCCGCGACGTTATCGCGTTCCCGAAGGTAAAGGACGCTTCCTGCCTGATGACAGAAGCTCCGACGCCGGTAGACGAAGGCCAGCTAGAGGAGCTGGGGATCTGCGTAAAGGAACAGGAAGAGGAAAAAACAGAACAGGAGTAAAAGTTCAGGCAGGATCACAGGCAATAATTGGTAACAGTTCAGCCGTGCGCCAGGATATATGATAAAGAGCGTTACAAGCTTGCTTGTAAAAGCGATCTGACATATATCCTGGCATA
>DWZA01000085.1 GCA_019118365.1 Candidatus Lachnoclostridium stercoravium
CTGGCAGGAGCCAGGGAAGCTTGCGGTCTTTTTGGATCCCACAGAGCAACAACAGCCTTCCCGGCCGCGTAAGCGGCCTGAAGGCTGTCAGGATCGTCGGAGATCACAACGGGATACTCCCTGTTATTTACAATAACGACGCGTTCCAATAGCATAGATCAGCATTTCTCCGGTTCTGGATATATCTCTCCCATTGTGTCCACAGTAACGGATTTCATCTTCTGCTCTTTCATAGGGCGGTCGTTGTAGTCGGTGCGCACGTCGGCGATCCGGTTTACCACATCCATGCCGTCGATCACCATGCCGAAAGCCGCGTAAGCGCCGTCCAGATGAGGAGCATCCTTATGCATGATAAAGAACTGGGATCCGGCGGAGTCTGGATGCATGGCGCGGGCCATGGAAAGAACGCCTGCAGTATGCTTTAACTCATTCGTAAAGCCGTTCTGGCTGAACTCGCCTTTAATGCAGTATCCTGGACCTCCGCAGCCGTTGCCGTCCGGGCAGCCGCCCTGGATCATGAAGCCGCTGATGACCCGGTGGAAGATCAGACCGTCATAAAATCCCTTATTTGCAAGGCTGATAAAGTTATTTACTGTGTTTGGAGCGACATCAGGATAAAGCTCCGCTTTGATGATATCTCCGTTTTCCATTTCGATCGTAACAATAGGATTATTCATATGCAGTTCTCCTTTTTCTCGGTTCGGTTTGTATTTGGCGCATTCGGCCAGCAAAAACGCCTGATAGTCTCCACTATAGCAAAGAAGGCGGGATTTGTCCAGCCGTCCGGGCATCTCTTGACAAATTGGTAACAGTCCAGCCGTGCGGAAAAAAGGGAAGAAAAGGGTCTTGTATTTTTTTGTGTACTTAGTATAATATATATTGTATACAAAAAACGAAAAAGTACAAAATATACGCGGTATCTGCGGCTCAGGGCTGCAGAACAGCTGCGATGAAAGAGGTAGCCTATGATACACAGCCTGAATTTGAAGGCCTACGGGAAGATCAACCTGGGCCTGGACGTTTTGAGGAGACGAGAGGACGGTTATCACGAAGTCCGCATGATCATGCAGACTGTAGGGATCTACGACAGGATCGACCTGGAACAGAGGGAAGAGCCGGGAATAGAGGTAGAGACAAACCTTCATTATCTTCCGACTAATGAAAACAACCTGGTATATAAGGCGGCTCATCTTCTCATGGAAGAATTTTCTATTAAAAAAGGGCTGAGGATAAAATTAAAGAAATTTATCCCTGTGGCGGCCGGAATGGCCGGAGGCAGCAGCGACGCAGCCGCAGTCCTGTTTGGAGTGAACAAGATGTTCGGCCTTGGGCTGACGTTAAAGGAACTGATGGACCGGGGAGTAAAGATCGGAGCGGATGTTCCCTACTGCCTTATGAGAGGCACCGCTTTAGCGGAAGGGATCGGAGAGATCCTGACTCCTCTGCCTCCCATGCCCCAGTGCAAAGTGCTGATCGCGAAGCCTTCCGTCAGCGTATCGACAAAGTACGTTTATGAAAATCTTCACGCAGATCAGCTGAGAAAGGATCAGCACCCGGATATCGACGGCATGATCCAGGGAATCCGCGCCGGCGATCTTTACGCAGTGGCGGAAAAATTCGGCAATGTTCTGGAAACAGTGACTCAGAAGCAGTACCCTGTGATCAGAGAGATCAAAGAGAAGATGAAAGAGATGGGCGCGGTCAACGCCATGATGAGCGGCAGCGGCCCTACGGTTTTCGGGCTGTTTGTCAATCCGGCAGCCGCAGAGGCGGCTTATGAGGAGATCCGGTACGGAAGCTTTGCCGATAAGGTGAAACAGACGTATCTGACAAATTTCTACAATAATAAGGAGGTTCCTGGAAATGGAATATAATTTAAAAGTGGCAATGAATGAGTATCTCCCTCTCAGGGATGTGGTTTTTAATACGCTCCGCCAGGCAATACTAAAAGGCGAGCTGGCGCCTGGGGAGAGACTTATGGAGATCCAGCTGGCTGACAGGCTGGGCGTAAGCCGCACTCCGATCCGGGAAGCGATCCGAAAGCTGGAGCTGGAAGGACTGGTCCTGATGATACCCAGAAAGGGAGCTGAGGTGGCGAAGATTTCAGAGAAAAGCCTGAAGGATGTGCTGGAAGTGCGCCGCGCTCTGGAAGAACTGGCGATCGAGCTGGCCTGCGAACGGATGGGCCAGGAGGCGGTCCGCAATCTGACAGAAGCGAACGGGAAATTCGGAGAAGCAGTAGAAGCAGGGGATCCTATGGAGATCGCCGAGGCAGACGAACATTTCCACGACATTATCTATGAAGGAACGGAAAACGTCCGTCTGATCCAGCTGCTGAATAACCTGAGGGAGCAGATGTACCGTTACCGTCTGGAATACGTTAAGGATGTTGACAAAAGGCAGATCCTTTTAAGCGAACATGAACGGATCCTGAAAGCAGTCAGGGAGCGGAAGGTAGACGAAGCAAAGCGCCTGATGCGGGAACACATTGACAACCAGGAGATCACAGTTTCCAGAAATATCAAAGGACAGGAAGAATGATGACTTTTAAAGAACAGTATCTGCAGGGGAAGATCCCCTTTGAAGCGATCGATGATTTTATTGAAGAGTGGAACGGATCCGACGACGAGAGAAGGCTGGCGGTCTTCCTGGGCTTAAATTCCCAGGAAGAAGACGTGTGGATCGATGAGAGCGACGAAGCGTTAAAGGAACTGCTGGATAAGCAGAAGGAAATGGGCTAAAGGTCCTGAAGCAGTTCCAGGATCTTGAATCTTACATGTACAGAGGGCCTTTCCTGCACCTGCATTTTTTCATAATCTGAGTCGCCTACAGAGGAACGCAGGGCCGCCTGGGAGGAGGACGGCAGAACGGCATAGGACGGCTGGATAAAACACAGGGAAGGATAGAGGACGCACCACCAGTTGTGCCCTTCTCCTTTGCCGATCACCAGCCGGGCGGCATCGTAGGTGCCGCAGGGAAATTCAATATCTCCATATATTTTCGCCGGAAAATAATCCTGGCATATCTGAAGGGACACAGGATAGGAAAATCCCTGGCTCCTTATGTAGGACGCTGCAAGGCCTGTCAGCCGGGCGCTGTTTTCAAGCAGATAAGAGCACATCTCGTCCTTGGATCTGCAGCCGGACATTTCCCTGGAGATCTGGTCAACGATCAGGGATTTTACTTCCATTTTCAGCTGCTGGTCCTGCCGGCTGTCGCTGTTGGCCAGGACGTGGAAACGGAGTACCTGCGGCGATATACGGGACGCAAGGATTTCATCCTGCCCTCTTTTTATGGAAAACAGGCACAGACCGGAAAGCAGGAAGCAAAACAGGGATAAGGCGAGAAAAATATGACGTTTCATCTGGAAATCACTCCTTTTTTGAATATCTAATTGTAATTGTTTCCAGGTATGCTATAATATAAACGCTTCTTAAATGAAAAAAGGAGGAGAAAAAACTATGGCTCAGCAGACGATCGCCGTTATATTTGGCGGACAGTCATCCGAACATGTAGTTTCCTGCATGTCGGTAATAAACGTAGTCAAGCATATTAATAAAGAGAGATATGAGGTCATCCTCATCGGCATTACCGAAGAGGGGAAATGGCTGAAAGTAGATTCATTGGAAAGCATTGAGGACGGCTCCTGGAGAGACGGTACGGTAAGGGCCGCGATCCTTCCGGATGCAACGGAGAAAAGCGCGGTATTTACAGAAGGGATCCAGTGGGAACAGGTAAAGATCGACGTCATTTTCCCGGTGCTCCATGGACTTTACGGGGAGGACGGAACGATCCAGGGTCTGTTCGAACTGGCAAAGATCCCTTATGTGGGCTGCGGCGTCCTGTCATCTGCCGTATCTATGGATAAAGTATATACGAAGATCATCGTAGACGATCTGGGGATCCGCCAGGCGGATTACGTACTCGTCACCAGGGACGATGTGAAAGAAGGCATGGAAGAGGCTGTTCTGCGGGTAGAAGGAAAGCTGCCATATCCTGTATTTGTGAAGCCGTCTAACGCAGGGTCCTCCAAGGGCGTCGGGAAAGCGGAAAACAGAGAGGAGCTGGAAGCGGCTCTGGAAGAAGCGTCCCGTCACGACAGGAAGATACTGGTGGAAGAGATGATCGTAGGCCACGAGGTAGAATGCGCCGTATTCGGCGGCGGACAGGACGAGATCCGCGCTACCGGAGTAGGCGAGATCCTTGCCGCCGCAGATTTCTATGATTTTGACGCAAAGTATTATAATCCGGAATCAAAGACAGTGATCGGTCCGGAGCTTCCGGGAAAAGCAGCAGAAGAGATCCCGGAAAAAGCGAAAGCTATCTTTAAAGCAGTAGACGGATATGGCCTTGCCCGCGTAGACTTTTTTGTAAAAGAAGACGGGGAAGTGGTCTTTAATGAGATCAACACCATGCCTGGATTTACCGCGATCAGCATGTACCCCATGCTCTGGGAAGCGGCCGGGATGGATAAGGACGCCCTCGTCCAGGCTCTCATCGACAATGCCATGACGCGCTTTGAAAGGTAGGGGCGAAAGACATGGACAGAAATGCGCCCATCGGCGTTTTTGATTCCGGCGTAGGCGGGCTGACTGTTGTGCGGGAGATCATCCGCCAGATCCCGGACGAAAGAGTGGTTTATTTTGGAGATACGGCCAGAGTTCCTTACGGAACAAAATCCAGGGATACGGTCATCCGCTACTCCAGGCAGATCATCCGCTTCCTGCGAACGAAAGACGTAAAAGCGATCGTGATCGCCTGCAATACGGCAAGCTCCTATGCCCTTGAGACAGTGAAGAAGGAAAGCGATATCCCCGTGATCGGCGTGATCAACGCGGGAGCAAAGATGGCTGCCGAGATCACGAAAAACGGGCGTATCGGAGTGATCGGAACCGAGGCGACGATCAACAGCGGGATCTATACCGAAGTGATACGGAAGTTTAATCCCAGGGCGGAAGTCTTTGGAAAGGCCTGTCCCCTGTTTGTTCCTCTGGTAGAAGAAGGGCTTCTCCACGACTCCGTTACCGACGAGATCGCTTTCCGGTACACAGCAGATCTGAAGGGAAAGTACATCGACACTCTGGTCCTGGGCTGCACCCACTATCCTCTGATCCGTTCTACTTTGCGCAGGATCATGGGAGAAGGCGTGGAGCTGGTCAATCCGGCGTATGAAACGGCGATCGAACTGAAGCAGCTTCTGGAAAAGGAGGGTATGTCCTGCGATCAAAACTGCGGGCCGGATGAAAAATATCAGTTTTACGTCAGCGACCTGGCGGAGAAATTTACAAATATCGCCAAGGCGATCCTTCCGGAGCAGGTAAAGGAAACCTTGCAGATACCGATCGAGGAGTATTGATTTATGGTAAAAGACGTATTGGTCAGCATAAGCGGCGTGCAGATGGCTGACGGAGAAGACAGCGATGTGGAGATGATCACCGCAGGAAACTATTATCAGAAAGACGGAAAACATTACATCCTGTTCGACGAAGCCGTGGAAGGCATGAACGGAAAGATCCGGAATACCATAAAGATCACCGCAGATCAGCTGGAGATCATCAAGCATGGCCTGACAAATGTCCATATGGTGTTTCGGGCAGGAAAAAAGACCCAGACCAATTATGTGACTCCTTTCGGAGAGATGGCCGTGGGATTAAATACAGAAAAGGTAGAGATAGAAGAGGAAGAAAATAATATCCGCGTCAGGGTGGTCTACAGTCTGGATATCAATTACAGCCTGATGTCCGTCTGCAGGATCGCAGTGGATATCAGGCCGCGAAAAGGGGCGGACCTGAAACTGACGTAGTAAGAAGCTGGCTGTAACAGATCATAATAACTGAGGCCAACATCCAGGAATCGCTCCTTATGGAGCAGGGATGTTGGCCTCAAATTGTGCTCACTGCTTATTTCTTTTTGAAACGGGCGAAAAATCCTTTTTTCTTAGGAGCAGGCGGAGTATTGCCGCCGCGAACGCTCTTCAGCTCGGATATGTAGATCCCGCTGACTACGACTCTTACTTCTGACTTTACAGGAAGCGCTTCAAATACCTGAGCGTCCGCCATGAGAGTCATGATTTTGGGGCCGATCTTTGCTTTTACTACCGGGATCTTGGACCAGCGCAGATAAAACGGCGTCTGCTCATAGACCATCTTTGGAAGTCCTGAGTTTTTAATGCGCAGCTTCTTTTTGTCAATAATAAGCATGGAAACTGTCTGAGCGGCCGCTTCCATAAGCTCCTGCTGTTCGATCTGCTTCTTCTGCATCTTGCGTCCGAGAAAATACAGGATCACCAGGGCGACAGCGGCTATGGCAAGAACGATGAGCAAAACATTTAAAATAGTGTCCAACATGGGGGTACCTCCAAAAATTCTCTTGTCTTGTCTGTCTGTGACAGGATATCTTAACAGCTCAGACCACTGTCCAAGCTTCCGCCGGTTTTGCGGCACATTCCCGTGCACGTCTGAACTTTTACAGTATATCATTTTATGGGGAAAAGTGCAAGTAAAAAATCCTTGACACCTTGACTTCCCTATGATAATATGGAATGTGCACTATTGTGGCGTCATGTGCCTTATAGGGTGTATTGCGCCCAAAAACAGAATCACGACAGTTCAGGCCTTCATTTTTCGCTGTCCTGGATTGTTACACAGAATTAATCTTAGAAAACAGGGGTGAAAACGTCAATGGAAAAAAGCAAGATGCGTCCGGTCCAGGCCGGGAAGAGCGTAAGAATGAGCTTCTCTAAGCAAAAAGAAGTCCTTGAAATGCCGAATCTGATTGAGATACAGAAAAACTCCTATCAGTGGTTCCTTGATGAAGGGTTAAAGGAAGTGTTTGAGGACATTTCTCCGATTGCTGACTTTGCAGGCCATCTGAGTTTGGAATTTGTAGACTTTACCTTATGTAAAGACGACATCAAATACACCATCGAAGAGTGCAAGGAACGGGACGCTACTTACGCGGCTCCTTTAAAAGTGAAGGTAAGGCTTTGCAATAAAGATAAAGATGAGATCAACGAACATGAGATTTTCATGGGCGATCTTCCGCTGATGACAGATACAGGTTCTTTCGTTATTAATGGCGCCGAACGTGTTATTGTAAGCCAGTTAGTACGTTCCCCTGGTATCTATTATGGCATAGCTCATGATAAAGTCGGCAAGGAACTCTATACATGTACGGTTATCCCGAACCGCGGCGCATGGCTGGAGTACGAGACTGATTCCAACGATATTTTTTACGTCCGCGTAGACAGGACGAGGAAGGTTCCTGTAACCGTGCTGATCCGCGCCCTGGGATATGGAACAAACGCGGAGATCATCGATCTGTTCGGAGAAGAACCGAAATTACTGGCCAGCTTTGGTAAGGACACGTCTGATAATTACCAGGATGGTCTTTTGGAGTTGTATAAAAAGATCCGTCCAGGCGAGCCGTTATCCGTTGATAGTGCAGAAAGCTTGCTGAACAGCATGTTCTTCGACCCCAGAAGATATGACCTGGCTAAGGTCGGAAGATATAAATTCAATAAAAAGCTTCATTTTAAGAACAGGATCGCCGGCCACATCCTGGCAGAGGATGTAGTAGATACAGAGAGCGGAGAGATCCTTGCAGAAGCAGGTACTTCTGTAGATAAGGACCTGGCGACGAAGATCCAGAACGCAGGCGTTCCTTATGTCTGGGTACAGGGACCGACGAGAAACCAGAAAGTCCTTTCCAATCTTATGGTAGACCTTGGCGAGTATGTTGATTTTGATCCGAAGGAAGCGGGGATTTCAGAATTAGTATTCTACCCGGCTCTGAAGGCTATCCTGTCAGAAGCTGGAAGCGTTTCCGACGAAGAGCTGAAGGAGATCATCCACAAGCATTCTCACGATCTGGTGCCGAAGCACATCACAAAGGAAGACATCCTTGCTTCTATTAACTATAATATGCATCTGGAAGAAGAAGTAGGCACGTCCGACGATATCGACCATCTGGGCAACCGCCGTATCCGCGCCGTTGGAGAGCTTCTCCAGAACCAGTACCGCATCGGCCTTTCCAGGATGGAGAGAGTTGTGCGTGAAAGAATGACGACACAGGATATGGACGGCATTACGCCCCAGTCCCTGATCAATATCAAGCCGGTCACAGCAGCGGTGAAGGAGTTCTTCGGAAGTTCCCAGCTGTCCCAGTTCATGGATCAGAACAACCCGCTGTCCGAGCTGACCCACAAGAGGCGTCTGTCCGCCCTTGGTCCTGGCGGTCTGTCCAGAGACAGAGCCGGATTCGAGGTCCGCGACGTACACTACACCCATTACGGACGTATGTGCCCGATCGAGACGCCTGAAGGACCGAACATCGGTCTGATCAACTCTCTGGCTACTTACGCCAGGGTCAATGAATACGGATTTATCGAGGCGCCGTACCGTATCGTAGACAAGACGGACCCCCATAATCCGGTTGTTACCGACGACGTGGTATATCTGACTGCAGATGAGGAAGACAACTTTATCGTCGCTCAGGCGAACGAGCCTCTGGACGAAGAAGGCCACTTCATCCATAACAACGTTTCCGGACGTTTCCGCGAGGAGACATCCGAATTCCAGAAAAAGAATATCGACCTGATGGACGTTTCCCCGAAGATGGTATTCTCCGTAGCGACTTCCATGATCCCGTTCCTGGAGAACGACGACGGAAACCGTGCCCTGATGGGATCCAACATGCAGCGTCAGGCAGTGCCGCTTCTGACCACAGAGGCTCCTGTAGTAGGAACCGGTATGGAAGCGAAGGCAGCCGTTGACTCAGGCGTCTGCGTAGTTGCGAGAAACGCCGGCGTCGTTGAGCGTTCCGCTTCCAACGAGATCATCATCAAGAGAGATTCCGACGGCAACAGGGACGTTTACCATCTGACAAAGTTCAGCCGCAGCAACCAGTCCAACTGCTACAACCAGAAGCCGATCGTTTATAAAGGCGACCATGTGGAAAAGGGAGAAGTGATCGCAGACGGCCCGTCTACGGCCAACGGCGAGATCGCCCTTGGAAAGAACCCGCTGATCGGATTCATGACATGGGAAGGCTACAACTACGAGGATGCCGTACTGTTAAGCGAGCGTCTTGTTCAGGAAGACGTTTATACATCTGTCCACATTGAAGAGTATGAGGCGGAAGCCCGCGACACCAAGCTGGGACCGGAAGAGATCACAAGAGACGTTCCAGGCGTTGGCGAGGATGCGCTGAAAGATCTGGACGAGAGAGGTATCATCCGTATCGGCGCAGAAGTGCGCGCAGGGGACATCCTGGTAGGAAAGGTTACTCCAAAGGGAGAGACAGAGCTGACTGCTGAGGAGAGGCTGCTCCGCGCCATCTTCGGCGAAAAGGCAAGAGAAGTCCGCGATACTTCCTTAAAGGTTCCTCACGGAGCATATGGTATCATCGTAGACGCAAAGGTATTTACCCGTGAGAACGGCGACGAGCTGTCCCCAGGCGTAAATGAGACAGTCCGCATTTACATCGCTCAGAAGAGAAAGATCTCCGTAGGCGATAAGATGGCCGGCCGTCACGGAAACAAGGGTGTTGTTTCCCGCGTTCTTCCAGTAGAAGATATGCCGTTCCTTCCAAACGGCCGTCCGCTGGATATCGTACTGAACCCTCTGGGCGTTCCTTCCCGTATGAACATCGGGCAGGTGCTGGAGATCCATTTAAGCCTTGCTGCAAAGGCTCTGGGATTCAATATATCCACTCCTGTATTCGCAGGCGCCAACGAGGTGGATATCATGGATACCCTGGAAGTTGCAAATGACTATGTAAATACATCCTGGGAAGAATTCCAGGAGAAATATAAAGACATTCTGGAACCTTCCGTTATGGAATATCTGGGAAGCCATCTGGAGCACAGAGAACTCTGGAAGGGCGTTCCGTTAAGCCGCGACGGTAAGGTAAGGCTTCGCGACGGACGTACGGGCGAGTATTTTGACAGCCCGGTTACCATCGGACACATGCATTACCTGAAGCTGCATCACCTGGTAGACGACAAGATCCATGCCCGCTCTACCGGCCCATACTCCCTGGTAACGCAGCAGCCTCTGGGCGGAAAAGCTCAGTTCGGCGGACAGCGTTTCGGTGAGATGGAGGTTTGGGCTCTGGAGGCATACGGCGCTGCTTATACGCTCCAGGAGATCCTGACTGTGAAGTCCGACGATGTAGTAGGACGTGTTAAGACATACGAAGCGATCATTAAGGGTGAGAATATCCCTGAACCAGGCATCCCTGAGTCCTTCAAGGTACTTCTGAAAGAACTTCAGTCCCTGGGTCTGGATGTAAGAGTCCTGAAAGATGACAATACTGAGGTTGAGCTGACCGAGAACATCGACTACGGCGACACCGATTTACGCGCGATCATTGAAGGCGACAAGCATTACCGAGATACCGAGTCCTACAGCGATTACGGTTATCAGGAACAGGAATTTAAAGGCGAGGATCTGGTAGATGTAGAACCAGACGAGCCGGATGATTCCGACATTGATTTCGACGATATCGACGACGGAGCTTTTGATGACGAAGACTAATGTAGAAGGGAGTATCATTCATGCCTGAGACAAATGAAACTTATCAGCCATTGACGTTTGATGCGATCAAGATTGGTCTGGCTTCTCCGGAAAAGATCCTGGAGTGGTCCCATGGCGAGGTTAAGAAACCGGAGACGATCAACTACAGGACACTGAAACCGGAAAAAGACGGCCTGTTCTGCGAGCGGATCTTCGGACCCACAAAGGACTGGGAGTGCCATTGTGGTAAATATAAGAAAATCAGATACAAAGGTGTTATTTGTGACAGATGTGGTGTGGAAGTTACGAAGGCCAGCGTCCGCAGGGAACGTATCGGCCATATCCAGCTTGCGGCTCCCGTTTCTCATATCTGGTACTTCAAAGGTATCCCAAGCCGTATGGGCCTGATCCTGGATATTTCTCCAAGGACGCTGGAAAAGGTACTGTACTTCGCTTCCTATATCGTGCTGGATCCGGGTCAGACAGCCCTTCAGTACAAACAGGTGCTTTCTGAAAAGGAATACCGCGACGAAGTTGAAAAATACGGCAGCGCCGCGTTCCGCGTAGGAATGGGCGCGGAGGCGATCCAGGAGCTGTTAAAGGCTATCGACCTGGAAAAGGATTCTGCGGATTTAAGAAAAGAATTAAAAGATGCCAGCGGCCAGAAGAGGGCCAGGATCATCAAGAGGCTGGAGGTTGTGGAAGCGTTCCGTAGCTCCGGCAACCGCCCGGAATGGATGATCATGGATATCATTCCAGTCATTCCGCCGGATATCCGTCCGATGGTTCAGCTGGACGGCGGCCGTTTCGCGACCAGCGACTTAAACGACTTATATAGAAGGATCATTAACAGGAACAACCGTCTGGCAAGGCTTCTGGAACTGGGCGCGCCGGATATCATCGTGCGCAACGAGAAGCGTATGCTCCAGGAAGCGGTTGACGCCCTGATCGACAACGGAAGGAGAGGAAGACCGGTAACAGGCCCAGGAAACAGAGCCTTAAAATCCCTTTCCGATATGTTAAAGGGTAAGCAGGGACGTTTCCGTCAGAACCTGTTAGGAAAACGTGTGGACTACTCCGGACGTTCTGTTATCGTCGTAGGACCGGAATTAAAGATCTATCAGTGCGGTCTGCCCAAGGAAATGGCTATCGAGCTGTTTAAGCCTTTCGTTATGAAGGAGCTTGTTTCCAACGGCACCGCTCACAATATTAAAAATGCGAAGAAGATGGTGGAGAGGCTCCAGCCGGAGGTATGGGATGTGCTGGAAGACGTTATCAAAGAGCATCCGGTTATGTTAAACCGCGCTCCTACACTCCACAGGCTTGGTATCCAGGCTTTCGAACCGATCCTGGTAGAAGGCAAGGCGATCAAGCTCCATCCGCTGGTTTGTACCGCGTTCAACGCGGACTTCGACGGCGACCAGATGGCTGTTCATCTGCCGCTTTCCGTAGAGGCTCAGGCGGAGTGCCGTTTCCTGCTGCTCTCTCCGAACAACCTGTTAAAGCCGTCTGACGGCGGTCCCGTAGCCGTTCCTTCTCAGGATATGGTACTTGGTATCTACTATCTGACCCAGGAAAGACCGGGAGCAAAGGGCGAAGGCAAGATCTTCAAGAGCATTAACGAAGCGATCCTGGCATATGAAAACGGTGCGGTTACTCTTCATTCAAGAGTAAAAGTAAGAGTGACAAAGAAGATGACAGACGGCACAGTTAAGAGCGCTGTGATCGAGTCCACCGTAGGCCGCTTCATTTTCAATGAGATCATCCCGCAGGATCTGGGATTTGTAGACAGGAGCATCCCGGAGAACGAGCTGAAGCTGGAAGTTGATTTCCACGTAGGCAAGAAGCAGTTAAAGCAGATCCTGGAGAAGGTCATCAACGTACACGGAGCTACACAGACAGCAGTTACCCTGGACGATATCAAGTCCATCGGTTATAAATATTCCACAAAGGCTTCTATGACGATCTCTATTTCCGACATGACCGTGCCGGAGAGCAAGCCGAAGCTGATCGCCGACGCGCAGGCAACGGTAGACCGTATCGCGAAGAACTTCCGCCGCGGCCTGATCACAGAGGAAGAGCGTTATAAAGAAGTTATCGAAACCTGGAAGAATACCGACGACCAGCTGACAAAAGAGCTGTTAGGCGGCCTGGATAAGTACAACAACATCTACATGATGGCTGACTCCGGCGCCCGTGGTTCTGATAAGCAGATCAAGCAGCTGGCCGGTATGCGAGGACTGATGGCGGATACGACGGGACACACCATCGAACTTCCGATCAAGTCCAACTTCCGTGAAGGTCTGGACGTACTGGAATACTTTATTTCCGCTCACGGAGCGAGAAAAGGTATGTCCGATACGGCTCTGCGTACCGCAGACTCCGGTTACCTGACAAGACGTCTGGTAGACGTTTCTCAGGAGCTTATTGTAAATGAGACAGATTGCTGCGAAGGCAAGGAGATCCCGTATATGGAGATCGAAGGCTTCGTAGACGGACAGGAGACGATCGAAAGCCTGGAAGAGAGACTGACAGGCAGATATATCGCTGAGACGATCACCGACCCGGATACGGGAGAAGTTGTGGTGAAGGCGAACCATATGTGTACGCCGAAGCGCGCTGCAGCTGTAATGAAGGTGCTGAAGAAACTGGGAAGAAATTCCGTGAAGATCCGTACCGTCCTTACCTGTAAGTCTCACGTGGGCGTGTGCGCGAAGTGCTACGGCGCTAACATGGCTACCGGACAGCCGGTACAGGTAGGCGAGGCGATCGGTATCATCGCTGCCCAGTCTATCGGTGAGCCTGGTACACAGCTGACCATGCGTACCTTCCATACCGGCGGCGTTGCCGGCGGCGATATCACACAGGGTCTTCCCCGTGTCGAGGAGCTTTTTGAAGCACGTAAGCCAAAGGGACTTGCGATCATCGCAGAGTTTGGCGGCGTGGTTTCCATCAAGGATACAAAGAAGAAACGCGAGGTTGTCGTAACTGATCCGGAGACAGGCAATTCCAAGACCTACCTGATCCCTTACGGATCCAGGATCAAGGTTCAGGATGAGCAGGTGCTGGAGGCAGGCGACGAGCTGACAGAAGGAAGCATCAATCCTCACGATATCTTAAAGATCAAGGGCGTCCGCGCCGTACAGGATTACATGATCCAGGAAGTACAGCGTGTATACCGTCTCCAGGGCGTTGAGATCAACGACAAACATATCGAGGTCGTTGTACGCCAGATGTTAAAGAAGGTTAAAGTGGAAGAGAGCGGAGATTCCGAAGTCCTTCCAGGCGTTTCTATGGATGTGCTTGAATTTGAAGAGATGAATGAAAAGCTCATCGCGGAAGGCAAGAAGCCGGCAGAGGGCAAACGGGTAATGCTTGGTATTACCAAGGCTTCCCTGGCAACAGATTCCTTCCTGTCCGCCGCATCCTTCCAGGAGACGACAAAGGTTCTGACGGAAGCCGCGATCAACGGCAAGGTGGATCACCTGATCGGCCTGAAGGAGAACGTTATCATCGGTAAGCTGATCCCGGCAGGTACTGGTATGAAGCGTTACAGAAATGTAAAGCTGGATACGGATATCTCCATGGACGATACCGTAGTTCTTGACGATGAAGATACAAATACAGAAGCAGAAGAAGTGCTGGATATCGATGAGACAGAGGAGACTCCGGCAGAGTAAAAGATAACGAAAATCCTGGCAGGAACCATTAATTGTCCTTGCCAGGATTTTTTGATAACAACAGTAAATATGGTTGAATAGCATAAGCCTCTAATACATAATAAATGTTGGAAAATCGAACAAATTGGTTGACTTTCTTACTAAATCCATTTATTCTATGATAAAAGGAGGTAGAATCATGAAGAACTTAGCTGAAAAATTAAAAGACGCAAGACTTCGTTTAGGCTTTTCACAGGCATACGTGGCAAAGTGCATAGGTATTGGCCGTTCAGCTGTCACACAGATCGAGCTTGGAAATCGTAAGATCTCAGCAGAAGAAATTCAGAAATTCTGCCAATTATATCATGTTTCGGCGGATTATCTTCTTAATCAGGATTCTATGGAAGCAAAACAGATTGTGTTTGCGCGCGGATTTGAAGAACTTAATGAAAATGATCAGCAGGAAATTCTGAATTTAATTGCCTTCAAGAAATCTATGGTAGGCTTTTGAGGAGACGTTGAATGCTAGATAAAACAATACTAAGTCAATATCGATATGATGCCCAGGGACTGGCAGAGTACTTTTCTGAGATGTACTTTAAAGATCATGAGAAGGTGTTCCCGATTAATCCTTTTCAGGTTCTCACAGACCTGGGTATTCATTTTGTATTTAGAAACTTTGATAAAATGGAAGGACTGTTTATGCCAGCCACAGGAGATATGCCGATGGATCTGGTTGCAATTAATGCTCGAAGACCTATTACACGTCAACGCTTTTCAGCAGCGCATGAGCTATGTCATTATCTTAAAGATACATATGTGCAGTCAACATTTATGTGCGCTATTTCATCGAATGAGTATATGGAAAGGTATGCGGAGAGGTTTGCCTCAGCGTTTCTAATGCCTGAAGATGAACTAAGAGTTCAAATTAGTAAGGTGAACCCTGATGATGTTGAACTAACCTTTGACGATGTTCTTAGACTTGCTGATTACTTTGGTACGAGTTTCAGAGCGTGCTATTATCGAATCCGACGTCGTTTTCCATCTTTAATAGCTGATTACTCAGATAAGGAACTAAATAAGTATAAAACGGAAACAAGAAGAAGGGACTTGGGTCTTTCATATATAAAACTCTATGAGGACTTATTTGATGCCTGGGAAGATATTAGTCCCACAAACAGTCTTGAGTTCGCAAAACGGTTGTTCAAAGGTAAATATGTTTACAATGATGCCCGTCTGGAAGGTGTGAAAGTTACCTATGAGGCGGCTTCTGAAATAATTGAAGATATTCAGACAAACCGTCAGGCAAGTATATATTGCACGGATTCTTATGAAGGCTTTTGCAATGTTGCTGGTCATTCTATTATGTATGACTATATTTTCGAGACAGCTCATGATGATAGAATTGATATTTATCAGTTGTCGACTTTGAATAAAAACTTTTTTCTTGCTGCCCAAATCCTGAATATGGTGGATCAACGAGAGAGGAGAATGTTCTTGTTTTAGGTGCAAAGTTTGAAACTGTAGATTGGCATGATGTTATGACAGAGTTAATTAAGCTGAATAATTCTGTAATTTTTCTCGAAAATAATACGGATAAACTCTCCAGAAGCCAAATTATTGAAGCAATAGCAGACATTCACCATAAAATTACTGTAATTCATCCATTTCCAGACGGAAATGGAAGGACAAGCAGAGGATTCATGATCAAAATGTTTCTGCGTTATGGAATACCGCCATTCTATATTGATGTGGAGAGAAAAGAAGAATACTATAATGCGCTTGAGATCGCAGATAAGGAAAAAAATTTTAATGCTTTATACGAATATATTTTCAGGGCGCTGATAAGAGCACATGTTGAGCTGGCGGCTTATCCAGCGACGATATAAGACTCATATATATCCCAGTAATAGGTTATTCACTATTGACTGGGATATTTTTATACCTTTTGCCGGCTACAGGTGTACATGTAATTAAAAATAGAGTTCACAAATTTTTCACAAAAAAATTAGCACTCACCCCTTGTTAGTTGCGATTGGTTTTTGTCTTGTGTTATCAAGTGCCGCAGAGCCTTATTTTCAAGGATTCTGCGGCATTGATGTTTTTATCTGGGAGCGTCTTAATTCATCAATTTATGCGGAAATGGTGTAGAAATTGGTGTAG
>DWZA01000086.1 GCA_019118365.1 Candidatus Lachnoclostridium stercoravium
ATTACCTGGAAGGACTTCAGGCTTTTGAAGACGGCCTGATCCAGGTGCAGGATATGAGCTCCTCCCTTGCAGGGCTGGCGGCGTCTCCCGCAAAAGGAAGCTATATCATCGACGTCTGCGGAGCGCCTGGCGGAAAGAGCCTTCATCTCGCCGACCTGATGGGCGGGACCGGGATCGTAGATGTACGGGACGTTTCCGTCCAGAAGATCCGCATCACGGAAGACAATATCATCCGTTCCGGCTTTACCAATATCCGCGCAAAGGTATGGGATGCCCTGGAGCGGGACGAGACGGCCGTAGGAGCGGCGGATATCGTGATCGCCGATCTGCCCTGTTCCGGACTGGGAGTCCTTGGAAGAAAGCCGGATATCAAATATCACGCTTCAAAAGAAGGGATCCTTGAACTGGCAGAGCTTCAGAGGCGGATCCTTTCCATTGTCCAGGAATACGTAAAGCCCGGCGGCCTCCTTTTATATTCCACCTGTACTATAAGCCGGGAGGAAAATGAAAAGAACGCTTTCTGGTTCCGGGATAATTTTCCTTTTGAACCAGTTGATCTGCGCGGGCGCTTAGGAGATCTGATCCATGAAGAGACGGCCAAAGACGGATACGTCCAGCTCCTTCCGGACCAGTATCCCTGCGACGGATTTTTTATCTCCCTTTTTCGCAGAAAGACCCCGGCATAAGCCTGCCGGGATCGTAACAGACAGGATACATAGATTATGACAGAAAAAAAAGATATCAGATCATTTACCATAGACGAATTAAAAGAAGAGATCAAAACAGAGCTGGGCGAAAAGCCTTTCCGGGCGGCGCAGCTCTACCAGTGGCTCCACGAAAAGATGGCGGACGATTTTGACGAGATGACCAACCTGTCCCTTTCTTTCCGTGAAAAACTAAAAGAACGGTATGTTCTCACAACTTTGAAAAAACTGGATGTAAAGATCTCCTCCATTGACGGGACCCGGAAATATCTGTTCGGTCTTTCCGACGGCAATGTGATCGAGAGCGTTTGGATGAAGTACAAATACGGCAATTCTGTATGCATCTCCTCCCAGGCCGGCTGCCGTATGGGCTGCCGTTTCTGCGCGTCCACTCTGGACGGGCTGGCGAGAAACCTTCTGGCTTCAGAAATGCTGGAACAGATCTATCAGATCCAGAAGGATACCGGCGAACGCGTTTCCAATATCGTTGTCATGGGTTCCGGCGAGCCAATGGATAATTACGACAACCTGATCCGTTTCATCCGCCTCATCACTTCCAAAGAGGGGCTGAACATCAGTCAGCGGAATATCACCGTTTCCACCTGCGGCATCGTTCCAGGCATAAAGAAACTGGCGAACGAAGGGCTGGCTCTTACTCTGGCCCTTTCCCTTCACGCTCCGGACGATGAAACGAGAAAGAAGCTTATGCCCATCGCCAACGTATATCCTTTAAGCCAGGTCATAGACGCATGCCATGAGTATTTCCAAAAAACCGGCAGACGGTTGACCTTTGAATACAGTCTGGTAAAAGGAGTCAACGACAATCTTAATGAAGCGAAGGCGCTGACAGAGCTGATCCGTGACCAGCACGGCCACGTGAACCTGATACCGGTAAACCCCATTAAAGAACGGGATTACGTGCAGTCCGGAAAAAAGGCGGTGGAGGCATTCCGGGATTATCTGGAAAAACACGGGATCCAGGTGACCATACGCCGGGAGATGGGACGAGATATCAACGGAGCCTGCGGGCAGCTGAGAAAGAGCTATATGGAAAGCGAAGGAGAGGTGAAGGCATGAAAGCATGGGCAGTGACTAATGTGGGCCGGATACGAAAGATCAACCAGGACTATATCTTTGCTTCGCCGGAACCAGTGGGAACGCTTCCGAACCTGTATATCGTCGCCGACGGCATGGGAGGCCACAAGGCGGGGGATTATGCTTCCCGGTTCCTGGTGGAAAACCTGGTCCAGTACGTAAAGGAGGCGAAAGAGTCCGGCGAAGTGGCCGTCTTAAAAGACGGGATCAGCCAGGTCAACCGTCGTCTTTATCAGGAAGCAGAAGACAACGAGGACCTTTCCGGCATGGGAAGCACTCTCGTAGCGGCTTCTATCAATGGAGACGAACTGAGCGTAGCCAACGTAGGCGACAGCCGGATGTATCTGATCCGGGACGGAAAAGCCTCCCAGATCACCAGAGATCATTCTTTTGTGGAAGAAATGGTCCTCCTTGGCCGGATGGAACGGGGAAGCGAGGATTACCAGAGAAATAAAAACATCATCACCAGGGCTGTGGGGACCCATCCGGACGTTAAGGCGGATTTTTTTGAGATCCAGCTGGAACAGGGAGATCTTCTCCTTATGTGCTCGGACGGCCTTACCAACATGGTGGCGGATGAGCAGATCGCAGACATTGTCTTTTCCGACGGGAATCTGAAGGAAAAGGCGCAGGCATTGATCGATACGGCAAACCAGCAGGGGGGACGGGACAACATCGCGGTGATCCTGATCGATCCCCAGATAAGGGAGGTGAAGGCATGCTGAGACCAGGAACGTTTCTCCAGGACAGATATGAGATCATAGAGCGTATCGGTTCCGGCGGCATGTCGGACGTTTATAAGGCAAAATGCCATAAACTGAACCGTATGGTAGCCATCAAGGTGCTGAAGGAAGAATTTTGCTCCGATGCCAATTTCATCGCAAAATTCAAGATGGAAGCCCAGTCGGCTGCCGGCCTCGCCCATCCCAACATCGTAAGCGTCTACGACGTTGTGGACGAAGGAAGCCTTCACTATATCGTTATGGAACTGGTGGAAGGCATCACCTTAAAAAATTATATTGCAAAAAAAGGAAAACTGGAGATCCAGGAAACTATCGGGATCGCCATCCAGGTCGCTCAGGGGATCGCGGCGGCTCATGACCAGAATATCGTACATAGAGATATCAAACCGCAGAATATCATTATTTCCAGGGATGGAAAGGTAAAAGTGGCGGATTTTGGCATCGCGAAAGCCGTATCTGCCCAGACGACTACTACGGCCGCCATCGGATCCGTCCACTATATTTCCCCGGAGCAGGCAAGGGGCGGTTACAGCGACGCCCGCAGCGACATCTATTCCCTTGGTATCACCATGTACGAGATGGTTACCGGCCATGTGCCCTTTGAAGGGGATAATACGGTGGCTGTGGCTCTGGCTCATCTGGAGGAACCGATCACTCCGCCTTCCTCCTTCAATCCAAAGATCCCGGTCAGCCTGGAAAAGATCATTTTAAAATGTACGGAGAAAAAACCGGAATTTCGATATAATACCGCTATTGAGGTCATTAACGATCTGCGCCATGCGCTGATCGAACCAGATGTGGATTTTGTAAAAATGGTGTCAGGAGTGGATAATACGGCTCCCACCAGACCGATCAGCAGCGAAGAGCTGGCTCTGATCAGGGAGGGAAGCCGCAAAGACACTGATCCCGGTCATAAGGAATCGTCCAGAGAACCGGAGCTTCCAAAAGAGCCTCAAAAGGAGATCCTTCTTCCGTTTGAAGATACAAAGCGAAAATACCGGGAAGACGACGCCTATTTTTCCTATGGCGAAGAAGAGAGGGGCGGCAGGAAGCGCCGTTCCCAGGGGTCGAAACGGCGGGAGATGGATGAAGACGTTAACCCGCAGATTGAAAAGATACTGACCGGCCTGGGTATTTTTGTAGCTATCCTCTTTGTGGCCGGAGCCATATTCCTGATCGCAAAGGTAAGCGGGCTGCTCCAGATGGGAAGCGTGCCCAGCCAGGAAACGACTCCCGCTGTAGAAGAAAGCCAGGAGACTGACGGTACAAAGACTGAGATGCCAAAGCTTGAAGGCCTTTCCGTAGAAGCTGCGGAAGCCCTTGCGGCAGAAAGCGATCTGGAGCTTCACGTACGGGAATACGTGGATTCTGAGGATGTGGAAGCAGGCGTTGTCCTTTCTCAGGAGCAGGAAGAAGGAGCGCTTGTAGAAAAGTATTCTGATGTTTATGTCACTGTCAGCAACGGCCCGAAAAACGCTCCCGTGGATCTGGCTTCCCTGGAACTTGCAGGCCAAACGGAAGCGCAGGCCAGACAGATCCTGGAAGATGCAGGCCTCGTGGCCTCTGTGACCACCGAGTACAGCGATACTGTAGAGCAGGGTAAAGTCATCCGTTATGAGCCGGAAACGGCGAATAAAGGAGATGAGGTGACTCTGATCGTCAGCAATGGTTCTGAAAACACCATGACGATCGTTCCAAGCCTTCTTAACAAGCCTGAGGAAGAGGCGATCGCTCTCCTGGTAGAGTCCGGACTCGTCCCAGGAACAACGAATGTAGACGCCAGCAATACGGTGCCAAAGGGATACGTGCTGAGCCAGGAGGCGCCCGCGGGCACGGCTATCGCCAGAGGAAGCGCAGTAGGCTACGTTATCAGCAGCGGGCCGGCAGAAAGCCGGCAGCGGTATGTCGCAGCGATCAACGAGACCTTTGATCCCAGCAGCCTGGTAGGTCCAGGATCCGGCAGCGTAAGCCTGGAGATCGCCATACGGTTAAAACAGGTGGTAGATGGAAGCGTGGAATATACGCCTCTCATGCCTGCTACTGAAGTCACCGGTTCCACTTTGATCCCGGTAAGCTTTTCCAATATTGAAGGCGCATCCGGAGTAACAAGCGGAGAACTGGAGATCGTAAATGTAGAGACAGGAGAGATCTTAAAGTCTTATCCTCTCACATTTTTCCCACAGGAGTAAGCTCATGACAGGAAAGATCATTAAAGGCATCGCAGGATTTTACTATGTTCACGACGGGAAGAGCGACGTCTTCCAGTGCAAGGCCAAAGGCGTCTTCCGCAACCGGAAGATCAAGCCTCTGGTAGGGGACGACGTGGAATTTGAGATCACCGACGAAAAAGACAAAGAGGGGAACATTACGGAAATACTCCCCAGAAAAAATTCTCTGATCCGTCCCGCTGTGGCAAATATAGACCAGGCCATCGTCGTTTTTGCGCTGATGGACCCGGAGCCCAACTTAAATCTGCTGGACCGTTTTCTGGTCATGATGGAGACGCAGCAGATCCCTGTGACTATCTGTTTTAACAAAGCGGATCTGACAAAGGCGGGGGAAGAAGAAAAATACCGGGCCATCTACGAGCCGGCAGGCTACGACGTGATTTTTATCAGCGTTTATGAAAAGGAAGGCATGGATGAGATACGAAAACGGATCGCAGGAAAGACTACGGTCTTAGCCGGTCCTTCCGGAGTCGGAAAATCATCTCTGACCAACTGCCTCTATCCGGAGGCGGAGATGGAGACCGGCTCTGTCAGCGAAAAGATCCGCAGGGGACGTCATACCACAAGACATTCCCAGCTGTTTTTCTTAGGGGAAAAGACATTTATGATGGATACGCCCGGCTTCAGTTCCATGTATGTGGAGGATATGGAAGCTGGAGATCTGAAAGAATATTTTCCGGAATTTAAACAATATGAAGATGGATGCCGTTTTTTAGGCTGCGTCCACGTAGGAGAAAAGATCTGCGGCATAAAAGAAGCGGTTGAAGGGGGAAAGATCAGCCGCAGCCGTTATGATAATTATGTCCTGATGTATCAGGAACTCAAGGAGAAGAGGAGGTATTAATATGTTGATCTTAGCGCCGTCTTTATTAGCAGCGGACTTCAAAAAATTAGGGGAGGATGTGCGGACTGTGGCAGAAGCCGGAGCCCAGTATATCCACATTGACGTTATGGACGGGGCTTTCGTCCCAAGTATTTCCTTCGGCATGCCGGTGATCGCCAGCATCCGGGAATGTACGGACAAGGTCTTTGACGTTCATATGATGGTAGAAGAGCCGGGAAGATACATTTCCGACATCAAAAAGGCAGGAGCAGACCTGATCTGCGTCCATGCGGAAGCATGCTGCCATCTGGACCGTACCCTCCAGCAGATCCGGGAATCCGGTTTGAAAACAGGCGTTGCCTTAAACCCGGCCACGCCGTTAAACGTGCTGGATTATGTGCTGAACGACGTGGACATGGTCCTTCTGATGTCTGTAAATCCAGGCTTTGGCGGCCAGAAATATATCCCCTATGTAACCGATAAGATCCGCAGCCTGAGAGCAATGGTAAACGCACGGGGACTCCATACAGACATCCAGGTAGATGGAGGCGTTACTCCGGCAAATGTTCGGGAGCTTATTGAAGCCGGTGCAAATGTTTTCGTAGCAGGCTCCGCCGTCTACAGGGGAGACGCGGCGGCTAATACGAAAGCCTTCCTGGATATCTTTAAAGAATATGAAAATTAACGTATCCGTTCAGCCGTGCGCCAGGATATATGATGAGGGAAGATACACGGCTGAACTGTTACGGATCAACTGCAAAACAACGGAAAGAAAGGGCCAGATCCTATGAAAACATGTCTGATCTTAACAGGCGGAAGCCTGAATATGGAATTTGCAGAGGCTTATATCAGAAGCCATTCCTTCCAGTACGTGATCGCCGTAGACGCCGCCCTGAAAAAAGCTCATCAGCTGGGACTGGCAGTACAGGCGGCCGTCGGGGATTTCGACACCCTGGGAAGAGAAGATCTGGCGCGTTACCAGAAAGAAAACGGGATCTCATGGGACATCCATAAACCAGAGAAAGATGAAACAGATACGGAGCTGGCGGTCTATACCGCTTTGAGATCCGGCTGCGACGAGATCGTCATGCTGGGAGCTTTAGGAGGACGCCTGGATCATACCATCGGCAACATTCACCTTCTCTATTATTGTCTGGAAAAAGGGATGCCGGCTTATCTGGTGGACGAAAGGAACAGAGTCTGGCTTACAGACCGCAGGACCACCTTTTATAAAGATCGCCAGTGGGGAAAATATGTTTCATTTCTTCCCCTTACCTTCGAAGTAAAAGGGATCACGCTTACTGGCTTTAAATATCCCCTTTACAAGAAAGACATCCAGATCGGGCCCAGCCTGTGCATAAGCAATGAGATCACGGAGCAGGAAGCGACCCTGGACTTTGACAGCGGCGTACTGGTCTGCGTGGAATCCAAAGACTAAAATTTCGTAACATATATCCTGTCATAGGGATAACATCGTGGGCTTCCCTCCAGCACATTCCGTGCTGACAAGAAGCTGCACGGCTGAACTGTTACAAAATTTCATAATACTTCCGGCACGCCGGTACAAAGGGGGTTTCTTTTCCGTGAAAATTGTAGTATAATCATGGCCAGATTCCCTGCGGGACTACTTGCGGGGCCAGACAGAAGAAAATTTCAGGAGGACAGAAATGTTAGATTTAAAGTTTGTCAGGGAAAATCCTGACATTGTAAAACAGAACATCAAAAATAAATTTCAGGACAGCAAGCTTCCTCTGGTAGACGAAGTGATCGAGCTGGACAGCCAGAACCGCGCTGCCAAGGCGGAAGCCGATAATCTCCGCGCAAGCCGCAATAAGCTTTCCAAGCAGATCGGCGCCCTCATGGGCCAGGGAAAGAAGGACGAGGCGGAAGAGATCAAACGCCAGGTAGGAGAGAATGCGAAGCGTCTGGAAGAACTGGAAGCCCTGGAAAAAGAACTGGAAGAAAAGATCTTA
>DWZA01000087.1 GCA_019118365.1 Candidatus Lachnoclostridium stercoravium
AGAAAGAGATCCAGCCAATAAAAGCAGACTTGGCAGATCTGAAGCAGGAGATCCGGCCAATGAAGGCGGATATAGCGGAGCTGAAGAAAGAGATCCAGCCGATGAAGGCGGATATAGCGGAGCTGAAGAAAGAGATCCAGCCGATGAAGGCGGACATAGCGGAGCTGAAGAAAGAGATCCAGCCAATAAAAGCAGACTTGGCAGATCTGAAGCAGGAGATCCGGCCAATGAAGGCGGATATAGCAGACTTGAAGCAGGAGATTCAGCCGATGAAAGTCAGCATAGGAAACCTGGAGAGAGAAGTCGCTGGTATCAAAATACATCTGGAAAATGTTACCGACAGAAATATCAGGCTGTTAGCTGAAAACTATGTACCAGCTGCCAGGCGATATGAAAAAGAGGTCTCACAGATTGAATCCATGAAGACAGATATTGAAATCCTGAAACAGGTTGTAACAGAACATTCCGAAAAACTTCAAAATTAGCATATTAATAAAAGAGGCGGCGCAGAGTCTTTAAATAGAGAGCTGCGCCGTTCCATTTTCTGTAAATACTATGTTGCGATAACAACTGTAAACTGGGTTTTCCGGCTTCCAGGGTTTTAAGATGGCAGCAAAGGCACAGATAATTCCAGCGCAGTGCTGCAGGCTGCCAAACCAGCCAAAGCAGCGCAGCAAAAATCAAAGTTGATGTCGGATTTGGAATGTGCTAAACTGAATCTGTTTCAGATCGTCATATCAGACAGAAAGAAGTGATTTGTATGTGTATCAACACGAAAAAAAGAAACAAAGCTTTTCTCCATGCAAAGCCAGTAGATTGCGACGGTTGCATGGAGTAGAATAGTCGCAAAATAAGAATGCTAGCTTTGCAACTTGACTATCATATCAAGGAGGAAGCCCGCATGAAATATCTGAATGCACAAGTTATTCTTCCGGACGCATTAGTAAAAGAGCTGCAGACCTATGTTCAAGGCGGATATATCTATGTCCCTGTCGAGCAGAAACAGCAAAAGCGCTGGGGAGAAGTTTCCGGCTACCGGCAGGAATTAGAGCAGCGCAATCAACAGATAAAAGAGGAATATCAAAGAGGTATCTCTATGGAGTGCTTGTCTGAAAAATATTGTTTATCGTTATATGCTGTTCGGAAAATCATATATCAAAAGTAACCGCAAGGGGCTGCCAAGCGCAGCCTCTTATTTTATACCAATCATTTTGGTATCGTACAGTATATAGAATGTTTATCTAAATAGCAGTAAGATAGATTGAGTTTTTGCTTAAAATAAAATGGTGGAATTGGCCTGAAGAACGTATCAGACAACATATAGCAAGTATACAATCAGGAAATGCTGAATATTTACTATGTTAACGATCAGTTGCTTGGGGGGGAATACTTCCTTATCAGTCCAAAACCAAGGAATCTTCGGGTTCACAAAAAATTCACATACAAATTAGCACTCACCTCTTGACAGTGCTAACAATAAGTGCTATAGTACACATAGAACAAAGGAAACAGAAAAGGAGAGATGATTTATGTTAATGCCTAGTATTTTTGGAGAAGATTTATTTGACGATCTTATGAGAGATTTTCCATTTTATTATGACGACAGGGATGAAAAGAAGGTAAACCGTAAGCTGTACGGCCATCATAGCAAGAACGTGATGAAGACAGATATCAAAGAACTGGATCATGGTTACGAGCTGGAGATCGATCTTCCAGGATTTAAGAAAGAACAGATCAAAGCTTCTCTGGAAAATGGTTATCTGACCATTTCAGCAGAAAAGGGCCTGGATGAGGAAGAACAGGATAAGAAAAATGGCCGTTACATCCGCAGGGAGCGTTATACAGGCGCCTGCGAAAGGACATTCTACGTAGGAGAGGATGTAACTCATGAAGATATCAAAGCAGAATTTAAACACGGCATCCTGAAACTGTTTATTCCGAAAAAAGAGGCAAAGCCAGAGCCGGAAATCAGCAAATATATTTCTATTGAAGGGTAATGCCAGGCTGTCAGGAAAGGAAGCGCGTGCACGATAGAAAGACTCTTCTCTCTCTTTTGAATAGATAAACCCATATGGCCGGGATCATTTTTATGGTTCCGGCCCTTTTTATGATTTGGAATAGCGGAAAAAGTTGGATTTCCAGAAAATATTTTGCTATACTGGGATTAGTGAAAAGCGCAAGGCGGTGAAGAAATTGAGCAGTTCATCCCAAAAAGGATTGCAGTATCTGTTCCTCGATATAGAGTGGAACCAGAAGGCGGGGACCTGGGATATGGAAAACCGGGAACCGGTTCAGATCGGCGCGATCGGCACGGATGAGGATCTGAAAGTTATCAAGACATTTTCCAGAGGCATCTGCCTGAAAAACGCAGAGGATCTGACGGAGGAAACGGAAAAACTGATACATATGACAAAAGAAGTGGCAGCCCAGGGAAAACCGGAAAAAGAAGTGATGGAAAAGATGAAACAGACATTCCCTTCTTTTCATTACGTGGTGGTCTGGACCATGAGCACCTATGAGCTTTTTCAGGCCAGCCTGGAAAGATCTGGCATCAGTATGCCGAAATGCCGCGTGCTGGCGCTTCAGGATATCCTGCAAACGATCGCTATGGATCCGAAAAAACCTCTGAGTTTTGAAACCGCTCTTACAGAAGCCGGTATCCCTTATGTATCGAATTACCTGCATTATTCAAAACACGACGCACAGTATCTATATGAGTTATTCCGTACTATGTATTCCAGGTATGCGGCTCTTACGGAGAAAGAAACCTGCATTGTGAATCCCAGATCCAGGATCATCCACAGCCCGGACTGCAGATACGCCAAGAGCGGGCAGGAAGAGAACGGCGCCAGGAAGCTGCTGTTTTCCGGTTACAGGCCCTGTCGGATCTGCGGAACAGAAAAAGAGTGGAGGCGATTTCAGTGGGAGCCGTTTTACAAAAGCGCAAAAAAAGAAAAAGAACCGGAGGATCTGAGGACGCTGCCGCTGACGGATCAAAATATCCGGCGCATATGCGGAATATTCGGGCTGAAATGCAAGATCATTTCCAATGTAGTCCTGATAACAACGTCAGCAGGAGAATGGAGGCTTAACATAACAGAGGATCAGGTGACAAAAGTTTTTCATGAAAATTACAGGATCGGAAGGTCGGAATTTTTTAAAAAGAGCAAAAAATGGAGCGAAGGTTTTCACCGTCAGGAGATCCGGACGGACAATTTTTATGATGTGGCAAGATATATCTATTATCACGACAGAGACAGGATCCGAGGAAAAAAGAACCGGATCGATTTTCTGTTTGAAAAGATCAAAAAGGAGGCAGAGCCATGCAGAACTATTCAGGAGAAGTAGGATTACAGTATCATCTTCAGATCAGAAAAGGGGATGTAGGCCGCTATGTGATCCTTCCAGGGGATCCAAAGCGCTGCGCAAAGATCGCGGCTCATTTCGAAGATCCAAAGCAGATCGCGGATAATCGGGAATATATCACGTATACAGGATATCTGGAGGGAGAAAAGGTAAGCGTGACTTCCACCGGGATCGGCGGCCCTTCTGCGGCTATTGCTATGGAAGAACTGGTAAAATGCGGCGCGGATACCTTTGTGCGTATCGGCACCTGCGGCGGCATGGATCTGGATGTAAAGGGCGGAGATATTGTGATCGCCACAGGAGCTGTCCGGATGGAAGGGACCAGCAAAGAATACGCGCCTATTGAGTTTCCAGCAGTAGCGGATCTGGAAGTTACCAACGCACTGGCAGGGGCGGCCAGGAGACTTGGTTATACGTATCATACGGGTATCGTGCAGTGCAAGGATTCCTTTTACGGCCAGCACGACCCGCAGCTTATGCCAGTAGGGTATGAACTGATGGATAAATGGCAGGCCTGGCTGAGATTAGGCTGCAAGGCCTCCGAGATGGAGTCCGCGGCGCTCTTTGTGGTGGCCAGCTATCTGAAGGTCCGGTGTGGTTCCGATTTCCTGGTCATGGGAAATCAGGAGCGAGATAAAAGGGGGATGGACAACCCTATCGTCCATGATACAGAAGCGGCGGTAACGGTTGCGGTGGAAGCTATCCGCAGCCTGATCCATGGAGACAGAGAAAAGGAGAAACGATGAAGACATATAAACGGATATTTGTGATCGTGCTGGATTCCCTGGGGATCGGCGCGGAAAAGGACGCGGCTCTATACGGGGATGAAGGCGCGGATACGCTTGGACATATTGCAGAAAAAATGGGAAGCCTGTCTATCCCCAACCTGGCTCGCCTTGGGATCGGCAACCTGAAATCTCTTTCAGGAATTCCTTCTGAAGTAAATCCGGAAGGAAGATATATGATCCTCCACGAGGCCAGTACAGGAAAAGATACGATGACAGGGCACTGGGAAATGATGGGATTAAAGGTAACAAAGCCTTTTAAGACCTTTACCGAATACGGCTTTCCAAAGGAACTGATCCACGAGCTGTCAAGAAGGACAGGAAGAAGGATCATTGGGAATAAAAGCGCCAGCGGGACCGTTATCCTGGATGAACTGGGAGAGGAGGAGATCAATCATAACTGCCTGATCGTCTATACTTCTGCGGATTCTGTCCTGCAGATCTGCGGAAACGAAGAAACCATGGGCCTGGATACGCTTTATCATTACTGCGAGATCGCCAGAGAACTGACGATGAAGGACGAGTGGAAAGTGGGCCGGGTGATCGCAAGGCCATATGTCGGCAGAAAAAGAGGGGAATTTAAGCGGACCTCCAACCGGAGGGATTACGCGCTGAAGCCCTTTGGAAAGACGGTTCTGGATGCCTTGCAGGAGGCCGGTCTGGATGTGATCGGGATCGGAAAGATCCATGATATTTTTGACGGGCAGGGCCTGACAGACACTATGCATTCGGATTCGTCCGTTCATGGAATGGAACAGACTATCGAGACGGCGGGAAGAGATTTTAAAGGGCTGTGTTTTGTGAACCTGGTGGATTTTGACGCCCTCTGGGGGCACAGGAGAAATCCGGAAGGGTACGGACAGGAACTGGAAAGATTCGACCAGAAGCTCGGCCTGCTTCTTAACGCGCTGAGGGAAGACGACCTGCTGATCCTGACAGCGGATCATGGAAACGACCCGACGTTCCACGGGACGGATCATACCAGAGAACAGGTGCCGTTTATCGCCTGGTCGCCGTCTGTAAAGACAGGAAAAAATTTAGGAGAAGCAGAAACATTTGCCGTCATAGGCGCTACGATAGCAGACAATTTCGGCGTCCCTATGCCGGAAGGGACCATCGGGCGGTCAATATTGAAAAGCCTGACAGAATAAGGGTTCTGGGGAAAAGCAAAGGATTAATAAATAAGAGGGAGGATTACACCAATGGAAGACTTGCTAATGAAAAAATTTGCGAAGCTGGGAGTGGAAAACGCGCCGGGACAGGAGAAACTGCAGAAGAAAAAGGAGCTGGATATCCGAGGGGAAAAGATTGAAGGGCCGACTGTGGATTTCTCTCATGGAGACGTAGACGCCTTTGAACCTTTGCCGGGGAGCAAAGAGTGTTTTGATGCCGGAGTAGCGGCAGGAGGAAAGCAGGCGTATACAGAATACCGCGGCGGATATGATATGAGAAAAGATGTGGCGGAAAAACTATCCGCTTTTACAGGTGCCTCCATCGATCCGGATAAGAATATCATCCTGACGCCAGGAACCCAGGGGGCATTATTCCTCGCCATCGGTTCCATGGCCGCAAGAGGCGATAAAGTGGCGATCGTGGAGCCGGATTATTTTGCCAACAGAAAACTGGCGGAATTTTTTGAGTGCGAGATCGTGCCTGTGCCTATGGATTATTTTGGCGTGAAAGACCGGGCAGGGATCGATCTGGATCGTCTGGAAGCAGTATTTCAGGAGGGAATACGTCTGTTCCTTTTCTCTAATCCCAATAATCCTACGGGAGCGGTATATTCCAGAGAAGAGGTGCTAAAAATTGCTTCTCTGGCAAAAAAATATCACGTTTCCCTGATCGTGGACGAACTGTATTCCAGGCAGGTATTTGACGGGAGGGAATATACCCATCTCTGCGCCCAGGAAGAGATCCCGGAAGAAATGGTTACGATCATAGGGCCGTCAAAAACAGAATCATTAAGCGGCTACCGTCTGGGCGCGGCTTTTGGTTCGGAAGAAGTGATCACCAGGATGGAAAAACTTCAGGCTATCGTTTCACTCAGGGCGGCCGGATACTGCCAGGCAGTCTTCCGGTGCTGGTTCAATGAGCCGGAGGGCTTTATGGAGGACAGGATCCTGGCGCATCAGAAGATCCGGGACGATCTGGTGGAGAAGTTTAAGTCCGTTCCCGGCATGCATGTGCGTCCCACAGAGGCAGGGAGCTATCTGTTCCCGCAGCTTCCGCCAATGGATGTTCCGATCGGAGATTTTACAAAGATCCTGCGCCAGCTTGCCGGAGTGACGGTAACTCCTGGAACAGAGTTCGGCCCTGGATTTACAGATAGCTTCCGTATTAATTTCTCTCAGGATCATGAGAAAGCGCTGGCTGCCGCAGACCGGCTGATACAGGTAGTGGAGCGATACAGAAAATAAAGTAACAGTTCAGGACGGCACATCTTCTTGCCCGGCTAAAGCCGGACAAGAAGCATCGGACGTCTGTCCGATGTGAAAACAGGGGCAAAAGCATGCCTATAAGCAAGCTTAATGCCTGTTTTTGCCCCTGTTTTCCCGCCGTCCTGAACTGCTACAAAATAAATAAAAAAGGATGGAAAGGGGAGAATATTGCATGAAACGGATCGGACTGATCGGATATGGAAAGATAGGAAAAGCTTTAGTGGAGGAGATCGCGGGAAAACGGAACGCGGAGCTGGTATTTATCCAGGATCCGGCATTTTCCGGGAAAGGAGACATCAGCTGCCCGGTAATAAAAAATGCGGAGGAAAGCCTTTATGAACAGGCGGATCTGTTCATAGAATGCGCCAATGCAGACGTGCTCACAGAGAACCTGGAGATGATCCTGACTCACGGAGATCTTATGCCGTTTTCCGTTACGGCTTTCAGCGACAGAGACACAGAGAAACGGACGGCGGAGCTGTGCGCAGGATATCACAGGCATGTATATATCCCTCATGGGGCTATTTTGGGACTGGACGGGATCTTTGACGGAAATAAAGTGTGGGACGAGGTGGAGATCGAAACGGTAAAAAGTCCTGCAAGCCTTGGAAGAACCGATACGGAGCGAAAAATCCTCTACGATGGACCTACCAGAAACGTGTGCTCCCTTTTTCCGAAAAATGTTAATGTCCATGCGGCGGCAGCCATCGCAGGGATCGGATTTGACAGGACCAGATCAAAGCTTATCGTTGATCCGGATACGAAGACAAATACCCACAGGATCCTGTTGAAGGGACAGGGCATAGAGATATCCATGGATATCAGCAGCTTTGCCGCAGGGGCAGTCACAGGAGCCTATACGCCATATTCCGCATGCGGCAGTTTAAACAGGATACTGGGAAAAGACTACGGGAAACTGTTTGTATAGTTTTAAACCTTAAGAAGTAGAAAGCCTGCGTTCGATCCAATCGTTCTGGGCTTTCAAATGAGAGACAAGCCGTACGGCAAATTCATCCATAAAGGACAGG
Organism: Candidatus Lachnoclostridium stercoravium; assembly: GCA_019118365.1. Taxonomy (GTDB): domain Bacteria; phylum Bacillota; class Clostridia; order Lachnospirales; family Lachnospiraceae; genus Lachnoclostridium_A; species Lachnoclostridium_A stercoravium. The sequence goes on from DWZA01000087.1 coordinate 7,618, forward strand.
CTTTGGGCCTCCCTGTGTCGGATCAGGTCAAGAGACATCCGCTGGTTCATCCCTGTGATAGGAAAACACATCAGCTGCTTTTCTTCTGGAAGACCTTCGTTCATCTGCAGGATCGGAGAAATATGGCCTATAGGAGCAAAGGTTGCATAGCCGCCTTTATGGCATAGCTCCATCAGAATATTGAAATCACTGACATTGATCGGCGTATTGAGCCGGATGTGATTCCGCATGAGATACTGCTGGACAGTAAAGGTAGTCGTACTGGTGCTGTAAGAACAGACAAAGGGGATATGAGAGAATTCATTCAGATCCACGCCCTTTGTTTTCCAAAGCATCAGTTTGGCTTCTGCTGTCGGGCAGTATTTTTCTATCGTCGGGCGGGAGACGACGAGGAAAATCCGTTCCTTGGCGATGGGAGTAGTTAAAAAAAGAACATGGGGACTGGTATTTACTCCAATGAACATATCCAGCTTTCTCTGCAAGAGAAGCTTCTCCAGTTCCCTTGTATCGTTTAAAATGACCTCAATATTGATCTTGGGAAAGTCCTTCTGGAAGCTGGGGATGAATTCCGGGATCATGATGGATCCCCTGGTATTGCTGATCCCGAAGATGATCGTGCCGGAAAGCCCGGATTTGATGTCGTCCAGTTCATTTTTCATGCTGTTTTCCAGAAACTGGATTTTTCCCAGATATCTGCGCATGGCCTGTCCTTCCGGAGTCAGTTCCAGATGGGGACGCCGTTTGAAAAGAGTTACATGGTAAGTTTCTTCCAGACGCTTTATATGATCGGATAAACACTGTTGGGTCACAAACGCCCGCTCTGCAGCTTTGGAAAAATTCATTTCCTCCGCTGCTAAAAGAAACATTTCAAAACCAATATTCATATTTTATCTCCTTTCAGTAAGCTAAATGCCGCTAAAATCCCCATTTTATTTCACCACAAGAGTATATCAAAAATCTGTATTTGTGACAAACAAGAGAATACTTGTAATCTGTTGTTTTAATAATTGTTTCAAAAATGTATAGAAGAAGACTATACTGTAACCATGATATTGTACAGTATGCACAGAATGCAAGGCGCGAATAAACACAGTGGCCAGGTGGAGCGCCGGGAAAGGATATGAGTTATGGAGTGGAAAAATGAAAGGGTGGATAATCCCCAGGAAGCCTATTATGTAGGCCTGATGAATTCCTGTGGCTACCGGACAAAAGATCTTAGAAAACCAGTGATCGGCATAGTGAATTCCTATACGGACGTGAATCCGGGCCACAAGGTATTTAAGGAGTTAGTTCAGTATGTAAAAGAAGGCATCTGGGCTGCAGGAGGAGCGCCGGCAGAGTTTGACGTACCGGCTCCCTGTGACGGTATGTCCCATGGAGAAGGTATGCATTACATACTTCCGCAGAGAGAAATGATCGCAGGTTCCATTGAAAATATGGTAGGAGCCAATTCCTTTGACGGATTAGTCTTTTTATGCTCCTGCGATAAGATCGTGCCGGGGATGCTGATGGCTGCAGCCGCCTGTGACAAGCCTACGTTGTTTTTGACAGCAGGTTCTATGGTTCCTTACGAAGGAGAAGAAAGAACGTTTGTAACTCCGGATCTGAAGGAATCCATTGGAGAGAGAAAAGCGGATAAGATCACAGAGGAACAGTTCCAGAATTACAAAGAAAATATCTGTTTTTCCTGTGGAACCTGCTCTATGTATGGCACAGCAAATACTATGGGAGTCTTTGCAGAGGTGATCGGCCTTGCGCCGATAGATTCGACCACGATGCTTTTCTGCTCTGCTGCAAAATACAAGCAGGCCAGGGATGTAGGAGAGAGAATCGTTGAACTGACAAAAGAAGGGATGAAATTTTCCGATATCGTGACAGAGCGTTCCCTGATCAATGGTCTGCGCCATATCTCGGCTACAGGCGGTTCCAGCAATGCGCAGCTCCATGTCTGTGCAATCGCCAAGGTAATGGGGATCGATCTGAAAATGGAACGCTTTGACGAGATACAGAAGGACGTTCCCTGTATCGCGAAGTTTAAACCATCTTCTAAATATAACATTTATGACTATTATAAGGCAGGAGGTGTAGGGGCGACCTTAAAGAGCATCAAACGTCATCTGTACCTGGATGAGAAGCTGGCTATGGGCGGAACTCTGGGAGAATATCTGGATAAATTTAACCGAAAGGTCAATAAAGAGATCATTCACGATGAAGATACTCCGCTTTATCCGGACGGATGTTTTAAGGTCCTGAAAGGCAATCTGGCTCCAAAAGGCAGTGTTGTAAAGAAAAGCGGCGTAGACCCGGCGATGTTCTATCACAGAGGTCCGGCGGTATGCTTTGATTCCGAAGAAGATTTAAGAGATTATATGGTAAATAAAAAGATCGAGCCAGGATGTGTATTAGTGATCCGCTACGAAGGGCCGAAAGGCGGTCCCGGCATGAGAGAACTCTCTATACCGGCGGCCATGCTGGTTGGAATGGGACTCCATACGTCGGTTGCCATGATCACAGACGGACGGTTCTCAGGAGCAACGAGAGGGCCGTGCGTAGGTCACATCACTCCGGAAGCCTGGGATGGCGGTCCGATCGCAGCAGTACAGGACGGAGATATGATCACCATCGATCTGCATAAAGGAACCATTGATGTAGAACTGTCAGATGAAGAGATACAGGAAAGGCTGAAATCAGCAAAACGTCCGGATCATCCTGCAAAAGGTATTTTACACGCATTCCGCTCCATGGTAGGAGGCGCAGATGAAGGGGCAGTATGGCTTTATAAGGACTAACAAAAGGGGGAAATAGTATATGCAGACAATTATCGTATTTTTAGCTGGCCTGGCCATCATGTTGTTTTTGATGATGAAAACAAAGCTTGGGGCATTTATGAGCATGCTTTTTGGCGGCCTGATCATCGGTATTGGATGCAATATCGGCGGATCAGAGACAATCTCCGCTATTACCAGCGGGTTCGGAGGAACCTGCACCAGCATCGGCCTGGTTATCATATTCGGTACGATCCTGGGCGCATATTTGGAAAAATCTAACGCGTGTCAGAGGATCGCTACCAGCCTTTTAAGAGTAACCGGAGAAAAGAAGGCAGGGGCCGCGCTGGCAGCTACAGGGTTCCTTGTTTCTATCCCTGTATTCTCCGATGTCGCTTTGATCATGCTTTCTCCCTTGATTAAAACAATCTCTAAAAAGACGGGAAAAGTAGTGGCGGTTCTTGCAACTCTGACGGCATGTGCGCTGCTGTGTACTAACGCTTATGTGGCGCCTACGCCGGCCCCGTTGGCAGTGGCCTCTGTATTAAATGTGGATATTGGCGTTACCATTGCCTGGGGGCTGATCGTATCAGCAATTTCAACGGTCGCAGCATATGTCTTCTGCATGTGTTTCCTGGATAAAAAACCAAAAGAGTGGTTTGTGGAAAATGAGGAAAGCAAAGGAAAAAATGTAGAGTTTGTATCAGAAGAAGAGATGCCAGGATTTATAGAAGCGCTTTTCCCGATACTGTTCCCTATCGCGTTGATCGTAGCGGATTCTGTGTGCAGCGTTCTGCTTCCGGAAGACAGTTTTGTGCTGGTCATCACCGGATTTGTAGGCGATAAGAATATGGCTCTTGTACTGGGCATTATTTCTGCGATCCTCCTTCTGAAAAGCAAGCTTCCAAAGGGAGAAACCTTCGCGGCGATCAATGACGCGCTTAATACGGCCGGCCCTGTAATCTTTATTACAGCGGCAGGCGGAGCCCTTGCAGAAGTGATCGATGTAACAGGAGTTGGGCAGATTTTTGCAGACCTTCTTTCAGCCAGCCCACTTCCAGTTATCGTCATTCCATTTTTGATCACAGCTTTTTCCGAATTTGCACAGGGTTCCGGCTCTGTAGCAGAACTTCTGGCGGCAGGTCTGACTGTGCCGCTGATCGATGCAGGCTTGATCGATCCGATCATAGCATTCCTTTCGATATCAGCTGGCTCGCACTGTGGTTCTCATGTAAACAACAGTTTCTTCTGGGTATTTGCCGAGTTCTTCGGATATGATACCAAGACGACTTTGAAGACGCTCTGCGTAGGGCAGAATATCGTGCTGGCAGGCACAGGAATGGAATCCATCAGCGAAACGATACGCCTGACAAATAAGGCAGCCGCGTTAGGCGCAAAAAGCGCGCTGGTGCTGACGCCGGGTTTTTATCTGACTGATATGGGTACAGCCGCCCTGATCGACTATTTTACGAAAGTTGCCGACCACTCAGACATCCCGATCCTGCTTTACAATGTGCCCAAGTTTGCCAGGACAAATATGGGAGCAGAAGCGGTGGAACGCCTTTCGGAACATCCTAATATCATCGGAATGAAAGACAGCTCAGGAAATGTTCCGCAGCTGGCAGATTTTCTGAGAGTTTCACAGGATGATTTTAACGTTATGGTGGGCACTGCGGGAGCCTGGTATCCAGCTCTTGCCCTTGGCGTGCAGGGAGGTATCCATGCTCTTGCAAACTGCTGCCCTGACGAGTGCGTACGGATACAGACGCTGTTTGATGAGGGAAGGTATGAAGAGGCCAAAGCGCTTTATCTGCGTATGCTTCCAGTAAATACTGCTGTCACAGGTACCTATGGAGTAGCTGGATTAAAATATGCAGCCGATCTGTTGGGATATAAAGGCGGATATGTGAGAAGCCCTCTCCAGAATCTGTCGGAAACCAGAAAACAGGCCCTTCATCAGATCTTAAAAACAGCAGAGCTGATATAAAAATCTAATAGACAATAGAATACTTTATTTATTGCATCCTCCAAAAGCTTCTGATGGAAAGAAAATATTCCGTCAGAAGCTTTTTCACAATAATGGATCTGACTGTTCCAGATGGGAAAATGTCTGCAAGAGGCTTTCGAGGGCTCAGAAAAGATGATATAATAGCAGAAACGCTTAGGAGGAAAACGCAGACATGGAAAAAAATGTACTTGATATGAGAGGGGTCGCCTGCCCCGGCCCGGTGATCGAGGCAAAGAAAGCCCTCGAAAATATGGAGAAGAAGGAGCTGGAAGTCCTGGTGGACAACCAGGCGGCGGTCCAGAACCTGACACGTCTCGGCTCCTATATGGGTCTGGAGATAAAAACTGAGCAGAGAGGAGAAAAAGAGTTTTCCGTGCTTTTCCAGGAGAACGGCCAAGGTCAGGAGCAGCAGAAGAAAAAAGAAGAGAAAGGAGACGCGGAATGCGCGGAATGCGCTCCGGTCTTTATCGGCACAGGGAAGAAAACCGTGGTGATCGCTTCCGACACTATGGGCAGCGGAGACGACGTTTTAGGCCGTCTGCTGATGAAAAGTTTTATCTATGCCCTTACGGAACTGAAGGACGTTCCGGAGCGGGTGATCCTGTATAATGGCGGGGCGAAGCTTTCCATCGAAGGCTCCAGTTCCCTGGAGGATCTGAGGCATCTGGAAAGCCAGGGGGCGGAGATCCTGACCTGCGGGACATGCCTGAACCATTATCAGATCACAGACAAGCTGGCGGTGGGAAGAATTACCAATATGTATGAAATTGCGGAAAAGATGATGGGGGCAGAAGCGATCATCCGCCCCTGAAAGGTTGACAAAAAATAAGAATAGATTTATAATCGCCTCGACATATCTTTAACAGCTTGTGCATTGACTTGAATAAATATGAACAAAAGGATTGCGAGGAGGAAATGATTATGGCAACCGCAAAGAGAGAAACAAAGGCAACTGCAAAGACAACAAAAGCAGCCGCTTCCAAGACCGCAGCCGCTAAGACAGCAGTGAAAGAAGAAGTAAAAGAGACAGCTGTTGTAAAAGAGGCAGCTCCGGCTAAGAAGCCAGCAGCAAAAAGAGCAGTAAAGGCAGCAGAGCCTACTGCAGCTGTATATGTACAGTATGCAGGAAAGCAGGCAGCAGTAAAGGATCTTCTGGAAGCAGCAAAGGCAGCATTCGCTCAGGCTCACGAAGGCGTTGAGATCAAGTCCATCGAGCTTTACGTTAAACCGGAAGAAGCAGTTGCTTATTATGTTGTAAACGGCGAAGGCTCCGACGACTACAAGATCGAGCTGTAATCCGTTTATCATCAGGTAAGGAAAGTTCCATTGAGCTGCAAAGAAAAAGCGGCTTTTAATGGAACTTTTTTCAGTTATAAAGATCTGCGACCCGGCGGTGGAGCTTTTTTACCAGCAGGGTACAGGAGAGAACGAAAAAAACTTCCAGCAGGCTGTTGATCATCCCGGCAGAAAAGTAGAAGACGGCGCAGGCGGCTGCGATGCACCAGAAACCGGTGAAAAAACGGCGGTACACCGTCAGATCCCTTTTTCTAAGCTGCAGGATGATAGCTAAAAGGCTGGTCATGAGAAGGACAGGACAGGTAAAAGCAAACCATACGTGAAGAGAAGAGAAAACGGGAAAATCCTCCGGTTTATATGGAGTGAGTATCGTTAGTACAAGAAGGCACAGAGACGCCCGGCACAGAAAGCCCTGAAGACTGCGGCGGGGCAGAAAGCGGACGATCTCTTTCATAGATAGATAGAAATAAAAAACAAGAAGCATTCCCCATACCACAAAGGCCCATTTCCGGAAACCGAAATTGCGGATGATAGAAAAATTTTCGTGAAGCCAGTCTGTGCGGCCGGCAAAGAGCAGCGTATATACGGGGATTATAAAATAAGCCAGACAATTTAAGATCATAAGGATCCGCGCCTCCTGAATGGGATACAGACTGTTCATAGTGTGCGGAAACAGAAAAATATAATTCCAGGGAAGGATTGGAAAATGACAGGACTGCCAGAAGAATTTAAAGAAAAAATGAAAAACCTTTTGGGAGAGGAATACAGCACTTTCGTAGCAAGCTATGACCGGGAATCAGTCCAGGGGCTGCGTATGAATCTTTTAAAAGTCTGCGAGGAAGAAGGGGACAGGCTCTTTGGCTGCTTTGGCCTTTCCCGGATCCCGTGGGTCAGAGAAGGACGGTTTTATGAGAAAGATACCCGCCCTGGAAGGCATATCTTCCACGAGGCAGGGCTTTATTATATACAGGAGCCCAGCGCAATGGCGGTAGTCTCCCTGCTGGATCCGAAGCCTGGGGATAAAGTGCTGGATCTTTGCGCCGCGCCGGGAGGAAAGACGACCCATATCGCTTCCAGGATCGGGAAAAACGGATTTCTTTTAAGCAATGAGATCCATCCGGCCAGGGCGAAGATCCTTTCCCAGAATGTAGAACGTATGGGGATCGGCAACGGAGTGGTGACCAATGAGGATCCAAAACGTCTGACAAGGTATTTTCATGAATTTTTCGATAAGATCGTTGTGGACGCCCCATGCTCCGGGGAAGGGATGTTCCGGAAAGACGAGACAGCCAGGAATGAATGGAGCCTGGAAAATGTAAACATGTGCGCGGCCCGTCAGGAGGAGATCCTGAACTGCGCGGCCTCCATGCTGAAAAAAGGGGGAACTCTGGTGTATTCTACCTGTACCTTTTCACCGGAAGAGGACGAACAGTCGGTGGAGCGATTTTTAAAAAACAATCCGGAATTTTATATTGCGGACTGCAGCGGACAGATGGAAAAAGAAGGGATCACCGGACTGGCTCAGGGAAGGCCGGAGTGGGGCGAGACGCAGGATGAGCAACTGAAAAAAACGTTCCGTATCTGGCCTCAGCAGACAGAAGGAGAAGGCCATTATATCGCCGTTTTGCGAAAACGGGAGGGAGATGGCGAAACTTCAGGAGAAAACAGAAAAAAAGAACGGAAAGATCCTGGATTTATGGCAGACAGGAAAAACAGGAAAAGTCTGGAAGATTTTATCCGTGAAATCTGTCCTGAGGCAGAAGGGCTGAAAAAAACAGAAGGGTGGATCCTGTTTGGAGATCAGCTGTATCTCCTGCCGGCAGATATGCCGGATATGAAAGGCATGAAGGTCATACGTCCCGGCCTTCATGTGGCTGAGCTGAAAAAGAACCGGCTGGAGCCTGCTCACGCATTGGCAAAATGGCTGAAGAAGGAAGAGGCGGCCAGAGCCTGCGAACTGAGCGAAGACGAAGCGCTCCGTTATCTAAAGGGGGAGACTGTCCAGAAGGACGGAGAAAAAGGATGGACGCTGGCATGCTTTCACGGCTATCCCTTAGGCTGGGCAAAGGAAACAGGAGGAACGCTGAAAAATCACTACCCCAAAGGGCTCAGGATCCAGGGGTGACAAATATCGTCCGGGCGGGATGCCTGCACAGACGATCCATATCGTCAGGAAGAGGAGCTTCAAAGGAAAGCTCCTTTTTTGTGATCGGGTGACAGAAGGACAGGCGGAAGGAGTGGAGCGCCTGCCGGGAGATCAGACGGTAATCTGGATTGTAGAGAAAATCACCGGGAAGCGGGTGACCAATGGACTTCATATGGACCCGGATCTGATGAGTCCGCCCAGTTTCCAGATGAAGGCTTACCAGAGAAAGTCCGGTTGCCTCATTAAAAGAGAGGCGTCGGTAATAGGTGATCGCCGATTCCCCGTGTTCCGGATCCACCTGACGTTCGATGGTGGATCCGCATACGCGTCCGATGGGCGCGGAAATAACGCCTTTTTCCGGCACAAGACCTTCGCAGAGAGCCAGATATTCACGGCTGATCTGCCGGGAGGCGGACATAGCGGACAGGATGGAAGCGGAAAGGCTATGCCTGGCCAGGATCAGAAGCCCGGTCGTATCCCGGTCCAGGCGGTTGATGGCGCGGTATACGAATGGTTCGCCCTTCTCCTGGAAATACCAGGCCATGCCGTTGGCCAGGGTATTGGAAAAATTCCCCTGGGACGGATGGATGGGAAGTCCGGCAGATTTATTGACCACCAGCAGATCGCTGTCTTCATAAACGATATCAAGATCCATGGGAGTGGGGATGATATGCTCGGAAGAAAGCTCTTCCACCAGGCGGACGGTAAGGATCTCTCCGGCGGATAAACGGTAGGTGGTATAGACGGGATCCCCGCTCACGGTAAGTCCCATGGGAGTCCGGCGCAGACGGATGATCAGGTGTTTGGAATACCCTTTCCGCCGGAGAAAGCTTTCTGTATCTATCCCGTCCTCTTCCTGCGGGACCGGATAGGCGAACTGTTTTTCAAAATGATCCATAATGTTCCTTTCTGCTGTCAGTCGTCTCCCTGAAAATGGGAGTTTTTTGGATTTAAATGCTTATGCTTGCCGGAAGCGTGATCGACGATAGAGTCTTTCTGCAAAAAACTGGCCCGCTTGATGCTGTCTGTGCCAAAACGGTTCCGGATCGAATCTACTGCCTTGTCCAGGTTTTTCAGCTTTTCAGAACGCTCGTCTTCAAACAGGCTCATCTGCACATATTGATGGTCGCTGATCTTGCCTGTCCGGAGTCCGATCAGCCGAACCGGAGTCAGATCCCAGAACTCCTTTAAAAGGCTGCAGGCCTTTTCGTAGATCACAGAGGTGGAGTCTGTAGGGTATGGAAGAGGGGCCTGATGGGACTGTACGTGAAACTGCCAGTCCTTTAACTCTACACAAACAGAATTGCACAGTACGTGATCTGCACGGAGTCTTGCGCCTACCGTCTCAGCCAGAGAAAGGAGGACCTGGCAGGCAGTATCTGTATCCGAAACGTCGCGGGACAGGGTAACGCTGTTGCCGTATCCCTTGTTTGCCGCGGCGCGGCTTTCCACAGGATCGTTATCGATGCCGTTGGCATACTGATGGATCTGCACCGCGTATTTTTCGCCTAAATGCGATTTCAGGATATCCAGGTCAGCAGCTGCAAGGTCGCCGATAGTACGGATCCCGATCCGTTCCATCTTTTTCTGCGCGGATCCGCCGACGAAAAAAAGCTCCCGGATGGGAAGAGGCCACAGTTTAGAGGGGATCTCCCAGGAAAAGAGGGTGTGGGTCTTATTCGGCTTTTCAAAATCAGATGCCATCTTAGCCAGAAGTTTATTGGGAGCGATCCCGATATTGACAGTAAATCCCAGCTCATCCCGGATACGGTTCCGTATGGCGTCGGCGGTCTGCACCGGATCGCCGAAAAGATGGATAGTCCCGGTCATATCAAGAAACGCTTCGTCGATACTGAACTTTTCAATATCCGGAGTATATTCTTCCAGAAGGCGGATCAGCTTTCTGGAGCTTTCCACGTATAGTTCAAATCTGGAAGGAACAAGGATCAGCTCCGGACACTTGCGCAGAGCCTGAGCGACCGGCTCGCCTGTGGTGACGCCGTATCGCTTTGCCGGAGTAGACTTGGCCAGGATGATCCCATGACGCGTCTTCTGGTCCCCGCCTACGGCAGAAGGAACTGTGCGGAGGTCCAGGGCGTCCGGATCCTGGCTGAGGCGGTAAACCGATTCCCAGCTTAAAAATGCAGAATTAACATCAATATGGAAAATAAGTCTTTCACCAGACAATGGATCACCCCCTGAAACCTGCTGTTTGCTACATTATACCAGAATACATGTTCGATTGTAAAGAAAAATATTGCACAGCTTTCATTTACAGGGTAAAATTATAGAAAAAGCAAAGAGGAGGACGATATATGCAGTACAGGATCACAGACGGGATCGTACAGGCGGTCGAAGTAGTCCTTGATCAGGGAGAGGCGATGTGCACCCAGTCAGGAGGCATGGCATGGATGAGCGACGGCCTGGATCTGGAATCAAATGTGAAAGGCGGATTTGCAAAGGGACTTGGACGGATGTTTTCGGGTGAGAGCCTCTTTATGGCGACTTATACGGCAAGGAGGCCTGGAGCGACCATCGCTTTTGGAGCGACAGTTCCAGGAGTCATCATGCCGATCGACATATCCCAGGGAGGCCTGATCTGCCAGAAAGGCGCGTTTCTGTGCGCGGAAGCCAGCGTGGAACTGAAGATCGTCTTTACGAAGAAGATCTCTGCCGGATTTTTTGGAGGAGAGGGATTTATCCTTCAGGAACTGGCCGGAAGAGGAATGGCGTTTCTGGAAGTGGACGGCGGACTGGTCGTAAAGGAGCTGAGGCCGGGAGAAGTGCTGAAGGTAGACACAGGAAATGTATTTGCCTTTGACAAAACGGTATCTTATGAGATCGAAACTGTAAAGGGCATTAAAAACGTATTGTTCGGCGGGGAAGGACTTTTCCTTACAAAGCTGACAGGGCCTGGCAGGGTATATCTTCAGACTATGAACATGGCAGAGTTTTCCGGAGAGATCGCAAAGCGTCTGCCGGCAAAATAATAGGGGTTTCATACATACGCCGCCTTTTTCCAGAATAGGATGCAGTAATGGATCCTGGAAAGAGGCGGCTTTATTTTGAAAAAAGGGCTTTTTCTCTTTTTTTTCACCGCCGTCCTGGCAGGAGCCGCAGTCTGCAGCCAGGCAGTGCCCGCATGGAGAAGCGCGTGGGATCAGGCGGTATCTTATGAAAGCGGAAGAAAAGACGGAGAAAAAAGAAATAGCCGAGGGAAAGATCAGGCGGCGGAAACTTATGCGGAGGATGAACTGCCCAAAGAAATATCTCTGTACGCTCAGTCCGCCGTACTGATGGACGGAGATTCCGGCCGCATCCTTTATGGGAAAAATGAAAAAGAGATCAGGCCCATGGCCAGCACGACAAAGATCATGACCTGCATCCTGGCTCTGGAACTGGGGCATGGAGAAGATATAGTCACAATATCAGGAAACGCAGCCGCCCAGCCTCAGGTGCACCTGGGAGCGCCGGCCGGCCGCAGGTTCCGTCTGAAAGATCTGCTCTATTCCCTTATGCTGGAATCCCATAACGATACGGCGGTGGCTATCGCAGAACATATCGGCGGGAGCGTGGAAGGATTTGCGGAGCTGATGAACCAGAAGGCAAGAGATATCGGCTGCAGGGATACGTATTTCATAACCCCTAACGGCCTGGATGGGACGGTCAAAAAAGAAAACGGCGAAGAAAGAACACACGCTACTACAGCAGCCGATCTTGCCCGGATCATGCGCTACTGCACAAGTCAGTCTCCTCAGAAGGAAGAATTTCTGGATATTACCGGGACTGCGGCATACACGTTTTCTGATCAGGATAAAAAAGCTTCCTATTCCTGTGTGAACCACAATGCGCTCCTTACGATGATGGAAGGCGTCTGTTCCGGAAAGACCGGTTTCACTTCAGGGGCCGGATACTGCTATGTGGGAGCGCTAAGAGACGGGGAGCGGAACTTTATCGTCGCCCTTCTCGGCTGCGGCTGGCCGCCCCATAAAACTTATAAATGGACCGATGCCAGAAAACTGCTTCAGTACGGGCTGGATCATTATCAGTATAAAAATGTGTGGAAAGATGTGAAGATACCGGCTGTGACGGTGGAAAACGCCGTACCGGAAGACGGCGACATTTCCCATATGGCGTCAGTGCATGCCGCAGCGGACCGCGCGCCGTCAGAAGGCCTTAAGCTGCTGCTTAGACAGGAAGAAGAACCGTCGGTAAGCCTGAAAATGAAAACGCGGCTGAAGGCTCCTGTATATCAGGGGGATGTGATCGGACAGATCGAGTACAGGCTGCAGGGGCAGATCGTAGCGTCTTATCCGGTATATCTCACAGAAGGGGCAGAAGCAGCGACCGTTCCATGGTGCCTGAAAAAAATAATTGATTCCTATCTTGAATAAGGGTTTCGTCAGTGATATACTTTACGGGTACGAGCGTCAAAAGTACAGAAGAAAACGCCATCGGCGTTTCGTATCTTCGGCGCCGTTGAAAGGCAGTAAGTGGATCAGCGATGAAAGACAGGATAAAACAGAAACAAAATCATATAAGACAGATAAAGCAGGCGTAAGGCCTGCTTTTTTTGCGCTTTAATTTAGTAGAGGAAGGAAGAATCGATCATGGAAAATGTGCAGAAGACAATAAAAAGGCTGATATGGGTATTTCTAGGCAATACGATCATGGCTCTTGGAAGCGGGGTGTTTGTTATCCCCAACGGACTGATGACGGGAGGTTCCACCGGCCTTGGGATCGCGGTCAATCATTTCGCGGGGATCCCCATCGCTCTGACCGTAGGGGCGCTGAACATCCTCCTGTTTTTCGCCGGATACTGGATCCTTGGGAAAACCTTTGCGTTTACGGCGATGATCAGTACGTTTTATTTTCCGGTCGCTCTGGCCCACGTCCAGCAGCTGGTTCCGGAAGCAGTGACCTCGGACCCTATGCTGGCGGCTGTGGCAGGAGGCCTGCTGACCGGTCTTGGGATCGGAATGGTCATCCGGGCCGGCGCTTCTACAGGCGGTATGGATATCCCGCCGCTGATCCTGAAAAAAAAGATCGGGCTCCCGGTCTCTGTAGGGCTTTATGCGTTTGACTGCCTGATCCTCCTGGCGCAGATGATATTTTCCAACCTGGAGACAGCGCTTTACGGCCTGGTGCTGGTGCTGATCTATACCATCGTGATCGATAAGGTATCCGCGATCGGACTGACCCAGATGCAGGCAAAGATCATCAGCGAAAAACACGACGAGATCAGCCAGGCCATCCAGACCGAGCTGGACCGGGGCACCACGTTCCTGGCGGTGAAAGGCGGATGGAAGAAGAACGACACCTACGCCGTGATGGTAGTCCTGTCCGGGCGGGAGCTGGTAAAACTGAACGAGCTGGTGATGCGTTACGATCCCAATGCCTTTATGATCGTCAGCAAAGTAAATGAAGTAAGGGGACGGGGCTTTACGATGAAGAAAAAGCACGTGCCGTCAAAACAGTGACAGAGGGGCGGCATATCATCCCGATACCATAATATGTGTGTATTTAATGAAAAACAAAAACAGCTTGAAATTTTCTTGGAATCATTATACAATTAAAATTGGCAGAAGTTTGATTTTTTAAAGCAATGTTCTGTTAATGTATTAACAGGCGTTGTGAAAATATTACAAAATGGAGGACTGCAAAATGAGTAATTCAGCAACATCAGCAAGTAATCGTATCAACATGTTACTTGATGAGAACAGTTTTGTTGAAGTGGGCGGCTATGTAACTGCCAGAAGCACAGATTTCAACATGACTGCACAGGAAACACCTGCTGACGGCGTAGTTACCGGATACGGTACGATCGAAGGCAATCTGGTGTATGTGTACAGCCAGGACGCGTCCGTACTGGGCGGATCCATCGGTGAGATGCACGCAAAGAAAATTTCCAACATCTATGGGATGGCTATGAAGATGGGAGCACCGGTCATCGGTCTCTTAGACTGCGCCGGACTGCGTCTTCAGGAAGCGACCGATGCATTACAGGGATTTGGAAGCCTGTATCTGAACCAGACTCTGGCTTCAGGCGTAGTTCCGCAGATCTCCGCAGTATTCGGTACATGCGGAGGCGGCATGGCAGTTTCAGCTGCACTGACTGATTTTACATTTATGGAAGGAAAGAACGGCAAACTCTTTGTGAATTCGCCGAACGCACTGGAGGGCAACTACACAGCGAAGTGCGACACTTCCTCCGCAGATTTCCAGAGTTCAGAGACAGGTATCGTAGATTTTACAGGTACAGAAGAAGAAGTACTTTCTCAGATCAGGACGCTCGTTTCCATTCTGCCGGCAAACAACGAAGACGATATGTCCTATGATGAATGTACGGATGACTTAAACCGCGTTTGTGAAGGGATCGAAGGATGGGCAGGAGATACCGCAGAGGCTCTTAAGACCGTATCCGACGACAACTTCTTCATGGAAGTAAAGGCGGCTTACGCACCGGATATGGTGACAGGATTTATCCGCCTGAACGGAACGACTGTAGGCTGCGTTGCAAACCGCACAGAAGTTTACGGCGAGGACGGAGAGAAAAAAGAGACATTTGACAGCGGCCTGACAGCAAAAGGCTGCGAGAAGGCTGCAGAATTCGTAGATTTCTGCGACGCTTTCAATATACCGGTACTTACCCTGGTCAATGTAAACGGATACAGGGCGGTTAAGTGCACAGAGAAGAAGATCGCGAAAGCGGCAGCAAAGCTCACATATGCATATGCCAACGCAACAGTTCCGAAGGTAGCAGTTATCGTAGGACAGGCGTTCGGAAGCGCATACCTGACCATGTGCAGCAAGGCGATCGGCGCGGATATCGTATACGCATGGCCGAACGCAGCGATCGGCATGATGGATGCAAAAGAAGCAGTGAAGATCATGTATGCTACTGAGATCGCAAAGGCTGACAACGCTACAGCGATGATCAGCGAGAAAGCGGCTGAGTACGCGCAGCTTCAGTCCAGCGCTCTGGCAGCGGCAAAAAGAGGATATGTTGACGATATCATCGAAGCCCGCGATACGAGAAAACGCGTGATCGCAGCTTTTGAAATGTTGTTCACAAAAAGAGAGGAACGTCCGGCTAAAAAACATGGTACGGTCTAAAACGAGGTGACAGGTATATGAAAAATTTAAAACGTATATTGCTGACACTGTGCATGGTAACCTGCTTCTTTGCTCTGACAGCCTGCAGCGCTGCGGAAGAGAGAGAATTAAAGACAGACGAGAATATAGCCGCGCAGCTTTGCGAAGCTACGGAGATGACCCTGCAGCAGATCACAGCCATAGGCGCAGAAGACATCGAAGAGCAGATCGCTTTAGCCGAAGACCAGAGAGAGTATGCTTTTTCATCTGTTCTCACCACATGGAACAACCTGATGGGGGATACGGGAAATCTCGTAGAGATCCTGGATTCTTCTGCAGTAAGGGATGAGGACGGATATGTCTGCGTAGTAAATGCACAGTTTGAAAAAAGACCAGTAGAGTTTACCCTCTACTATGACGATCAGACAGGAGAGATCTCTTCCATGTCCCTGGTGGCGGTGTACACCATGGCGGAGAACATGGAAAGAGCCGCTATGAACACCCTGATGGGAATGGGAACTGTATTTATCGTTCTGATCTTCATCAGTTTCCTGATCTCATGCTTTAAATTCATCAATGTCTTTGAAAAGAAAGTAAAAAGCAGTCCGGCACCGGCAGCAGCGCCAGCACCAGCACCAGCACCGGCAGCTCCGGCAGCAGAAGAAGATCTTACAGACGACCTGGAGCTGGTAGCTGTTATCACAGCTGCTATCGCAGCTTCCGAAGGTACGTCCACAGACGGCCTGGTAGTGCGTTCTATCAAGCGTGCAGGCACATCCAAATGGAAAAGAGCTTAATCAATTAGGAGGAAGAACAAGATGAAAAATTATACAATCACAGTAAATGGCAATGTTTATGATGTTACCGTAGAAGAAGGCGCTTCCACAGGAGCACCGGCAGCAGCGCCAAAGGCAGCACCGAAGGCAGCTCCAAAAGCAGCGGCTCCAAAGGCAGCTCCGGCAGGAGCAGCAGGCGGCATCACTGTAGCAGCTCCTATGCCTGGCAAGATCCTTGGGATCAAGGCAAGCGTAGGACAGGCAGTTAAGAGAGGCGAAGTGCTGATCATTCTGGAAGCAATGAAGATGGAGAACGAGATCGTAGCTCCGGAAGACGGAACCGTAGCTTCTATCAATGTAGCAAACGGAGATTCCGTAGAGGCTGGTGCAGTTCTTGCTACATTAAACTAAGTTGCTGAAAGAAGAAAGATGCAGTGATGCATTCCACATGGAGGGATTAACATGGATTACATTATGAATACAATGGGGAATCTTCTTCAGCAGACGGCATTTGTAAACTTAACCTGGGGCAACTTCGTTATGATCGCAGTAGCTTTCATATTCCTTTATCTTGCTATCGCAAGGGATTATGAGCCGCTCCTTCTGCTTCCGATCTCTTTCGGTATGCTTCTGGTTAATATCTATCCCGATATCATGCTGACTATTGAAGATTCTACCAATGGAGTAGGCGGACTTCTTCATTACTTCTACTTGCTGGATGAATGGAGTATCCTTCCGTCTCTGATCTTTATGGGCGTAGGCGCTATGACGGACTTCGGTCCTCTGATCGCCAACCCGAAGAGCTTCCTTTTAGGCGCGGCGGCTCAGTTCGGTATTTACGGAGCTTACTTTATGGCTATCTGGATGGGCTTCAATGATAAAGCGGCAGCGGCTATCTCTATCATCGGCGGCGCCGACGGCCCGACTTCTATCTTCCTTTGCGGTAAGCTGGGACAGACCGAATACATGGGACCGATCGCAGTAGCGGCATACTCCTATATGTCCCTGGTTCCGATCATCCAGCCTCCGATCATGCGCCTTCTTACTTCCAAGAAAGAGCGCGAGATCAAGATGGAGCAGTTAAGACCGGTTTCCAAACTGGAAAAGATCCTTTTCCCGATCATCGTTACGGTTGTTGTCTGCCTGATCCTTCCGACTACAGCTCCGCTGGTAGGTCTTCTGATGTTAGGAAACCTGTTCCGCGAGTCAGGCGTTGTTAAGCAGCTGACAGAGACAGCTTCCAATGCTCTTATGTACATCGTAGTTATCGTACTTGGTACATCTGTAGGAGCTACAACAAGCGCAGAAGCATTCCTGAAGGTCACTACTCTGAAGATCGTTGCCCTGGGCCTTGTGGCATTCGCCCTTGGTACAGCAGCTGGCGTTGTCTTCGGTAAGATCATGTGCGTTGCGTCAGGAGGAAAGGTAAATCCTCTGATCGGTTCAGCCGGCGTGTCTGCCGTTCCTATGGCAGCCCGTGTATCCCAGAAGGTAGGTTCGGAAGCTGACCCGACTAACTTCCTGCTCATGCACGCTATGGGACCGAACGTAGCGGGCGTTATCGGTACTGCTGTTGCAGCCGGTACATTCATGGCTATTTTCGGTGTTAAATAAGTAAAACTCATATATTAAATTTTCAGGAGGAAATAACATGGCAGAGATAGAGAAAAAGCCGGTTAAGATCGTGGAGACCGTCCTTCGTGACGCACACCAGTCCTTAATCGCCACCAGAATGTCAACCGAGCAGATGCTCCCGATCATCGACAAGATGGATCAGGTTGGATATTACGCAGTAGAGTGCTGGGGCGGCGCTACATTTGACGCTTCCCTGCGTTTCCTGAAGGAAGATCCGTGGGAGAGACTCCGCAAGTTAAGAGACGGATTTAAGAACACAAAGCTGCAGATGCTGTTCAGAGGACAGAATATCCTTGGATACAATCACTATGCAGACGACGTTGTAGAGTACTTTGTACAGAAGTCTGTTGCCAATGGTATCGATATCATCCGAATCTTTGACTGCTTAAACGATATCCGCAACCTTCAGACAGCTGTAAAGGCAGCTAATAAGGAAAAAGCTCATGTACAGATCGCTCTGTGCTATACCTTAGGCGAAGCCTATACGATGGACTACTGGAAGAACATCGCGAAAGAGATCGAGGAAATGGGCGCAGATTCCCTGTGCATCAAAGATATGGCAGGACTTCTTACTCCATATGCAGCACAGGAGCTGGTTTCCGCTCTGAAGGAATCCACAACTCTTCCGATCGACCTTCATACTCACTATACATCCGGCGTAGCTTCCATGACCCTTTTAAAGGCTGTAGAAGCAGGCTGCGACATCATCGACTGTGCTATCAGCCCGTTCGCTCTGGGAACCAGCCAGCCGGCTACAGAAGTTATGGTTGAAACATTTAAGGGAACACCATATGAGATCGGTTATGACCAGGAGAAACTGGCAGAGATCGCAGATTACTTCCTGCCGATCCGTGAAGAAGCTTTGAAGACAGGCCTTCTGAATCCGAAGGTTCTGGGCGTTGATATCAGAGCTCTCAGATACCAGGTACCGGGCGGTATGCTTTCCAACCTTGTTTCCCAGTTAAAAGAAGCTGGCAAGGAAGATAAGTACCGCGAGGTTCTGGAGGAGATCCCAAGAGTACGTAAGGACTTCGGCGATCCGCCTCTGGTAACTCCGTCTTCCCAGATCGTTGGTACTCAGGCTGTTATGAACGTAATTGCCGGCGAGCGCTACAAACTGGTTCCGAAGGAGTCCAAGAAGATCATGCTTGGCGAATTTGGACAGACGGTTGTTCCATTCAACAAAGAAGTTCAGAAGAAGATCATCGGCGACGAGACTCCGATCACCTGCAGACCTGCAGATCTGATCCCGCCGCAGCTTCCTCAGTTCGAGAAGGAATGCGCTCAGTGGAAGCAGCAGGACGAGGATGTATTATCCTACGCTCTGTTCCCGAAGGTAGCAGAAGAATTCTTCAAATACAGGGCTGCTCAGCAGACAAAAGTAGATGCGGAAAAAGCGGATACAGACAGCAAGGCATACCCGGTATAAGGAAAACTGATCTTGCAATATCCTGGTTCCCGCAGGATCCAACTGATTTAAGTTGGTTCCTGCGGGAACTTTTTTAATTAAGGAAACCTTACAATTGTGGGCAATTGTGTGAACTTTTCTGGAATTGGTTGACATGCTCTTAGCTTTTTCATTATAATGAAGATAATGCGGAAAAGTAGCCGCTCAGACGGGCGGCTGCATGGAAAATGCCAGGTTTTTATGGGGAAACCTGAGCAGGGAGGAACAGATGAACATACGGAAGTGGAAACGGGGAGCAGCTGCTGCGGCAGCGCTGATATTGGCTATCCAGTCGCCTATATCAGAGATCAACCCTTTAAAAACGATATTTGCATATACAGAAAAAAGCGCGTCTGTGGATGCCTCGTCCCTGAATGTCAGAAGCGGTCCGGGCACTTCAAATTCTATTGTAGCGAAGCTTTCCAAAGGAGCAGCTGTTACGGTGATCGGAGAGGCTTCTGCTCCGGACGGTGCTCTCTGGTATCAGATCCGTTTTACCAGCGGCGGACAGGAGATGACAGGCTATGTTTCCAAAAGCTATGTCAAGTTCCGGACGGCATATACGTCGGATGCGGATTTTGAAGCATTTTTAAATGCAGAAGGCTTTCCGGAGAGCTATAAGGACGGGCTTAGGGCGCTGCATGCAGAATATCCTCAGTGGATATTCCGGGCTCATAAGACGGGACTGGACTGGAGCGAAGTCATAGAAAATGAAAGCGTCGTAGGAAGAAATCTGGTGGCTGCCAGCAGCATTTCCTCGTGGAAGTCAACGGCGGACGGCGCCTACAACTGGTCTTCAGGAACATGGCCGGGCTTTGACGGAAGCGCATGGGTCGCGGCTTCTTCGGATATCATCAGTTATTATATGGATCCGCGCAATTTCCTGGATGAGTATTACATATTCCAGTTTCTGCTCCAGACATACGACGGTTCGCTCCAGACGATCGACGGCGTCCATACGATGCTGGAAGGCACGTTTATGGAAGGCGGCTCTTCGGATGGATCCTCAGCTGCCGGCCAGAATCCGGACGGATCGTCTGACGGAACAGGATCCGGCCAGACTTCCGGCACAGGGCCTGGTGGCAGCGGATCAGAAAGCCAGGAGGAGACTTCTGAGGCTCCTTCAGAAGAAAGCAGTACAGAGGCTTCGGCGGAAACGTCAGCTCCTGCAAACGGAGATGCCCCTTCTGGCAGCGGAAACCCCGGCATCAGCTTTGAAGGTCCGGTGGCAGCCGTTTCCAAACACAGGACAGGCCTTTTGATGGAAGGACCTGGAGATTACATTACCAGCGACGGGCCGGGAGCCGGTTCGTCATCCCCTTCTTCCGGCTCAGGAACTGCCGGAAGGACGCAGACCGCTTCCGGGATCTCCTATGCGGAAGCGATCATGAATGCAGGCGCCCAGTCAGGCGTTAATCCATACGTGCTTGCGGCTATGATCATCCAGGAGGTAGGAACCGGAGGAAGCAGGAGCGTTTCCGGTACAGATTCCAATTATCCAGGATATTATAACTTTTACAACATAGGAGCCTATACCACAGATACGATGGACGCTATTACAAGAGGGCTTTGGTACGCCTCCCAGTCCGGAAGCTATGGACGTCCGTGGAACACTCCGGAAAAAGCGATCATCGGCGGCGCGGAGTTTTATGGGACCAATTATGTAAAAGCAGGGCAGGATACATTTTACCTGAAGAAATTTAACGTGCAGGGCGCGGATATCTATAAACATCAGTATATGGGAAACGTAGTCGCCGCAGCTTCGGAAGGCTATCATATGGCGGAAGCTTATAACGACGATCTGAAAAATTCCGCCCTGGAGTTTAAGATACCGGTCTACAACAATATGCCCGCCTCTCCATGCGCGAAGCCGGTTGTAGACGGAAGCCCGAACAACAAGCTTTCCGGCCTGGGCGTAGAAGGATTCAACCTGACGCCGACCTTTAATATGGATACCACGTCTTATGACCTGATCGTTGACCAGTCTGTATCCAATGTAAATGTCTGGGCATCGGCGATCGATTCCAAGGCAGTCGTAAGCGGAACAGGAAGCTTTGATCTGCAGAGCGGAATCAATGAGATCCGGATCAATGTTAAGGCAGAGAACGGAACCGTCCGCGAGTACGTTCTTAATGTAGTAAGGCAGGTAAACGGGCCTACCTACAGCCAGGGAGCAGGAGAAAATACTTCTTCCCCGGCAGGCGGAGGCAGTTCATCTTCGGGTACAGGAGAGGTTTCGGCAGTTGGTCCGGGAGCGGATCTGGGCCCTGTAGGAACGGCACAGTAGGCAGATAATCATAAAAAGAAGGATGAAAAATCTATGATCAGCAGAAAAATAAAACGCGGGATCGCAAGGACCGCAATAACTTTAATGCTTGCAGCAGCTATGCCATGCAGCGCGATCACTGCATGGGCGGCTAACGCGAATCTTACATTTTCGGATCCGAGCGCTGCTGTAGGCTCCGATGTAACAGTTACTATGAAGATCACTTCCACCAGCGGGGATGCCTTGGGGAGAGCCAGCATCATGCTTTCCTATGACGCCTCGGCTCTGGAATTTGTCAGCGGGGACAACGCTTCCGGCGGAGCCGGTTCTGTTAGCGTTCGCCCGTCAGCTGACGGCGGAGACGGAACGGAGATGGTCAGCACATTGACGTTCCGCCCGCTGAAAGCGGGAGAGTCCAAGATCACAGTAAGTACGCAGGAGATCTATGACAGCAATGAATCTCTTGTTACTCTGGATCATCAGGGAAATTCTACAGTGACGGTCAGCGCCCAGGAGGGAGCGTCTTCTGACGCGGCTTTAAGTTCCCTTCAGGTATCTCCGGGAACCCTTGATCCGGCATTTTCCTCATCTGTGACAGAATACAGCGTGCAGGTGGGAGAAGGCGTTTCCAAGATCGCGGTGAGCGCGGAAGCAAGCAGCGGGAACGCGACGGTTTCCATCCAGGGAGACTCAAACCTGCAGATGGGAGATAACACCGTAACATGTATCGTTACTGCCGAGGACGGGCAGACCACAACGACTTATACGATCCATGTGAACAAAGTAGAAGGAGGGCCGTCCGAGCCTGTAACAGCCGCAGGGGATCTGACAGCAGTGATCAACGGCGCACAGTATACAGTGGCGCAGGCATTTGATGTAAACACCCTGCCGGAAGGATTCGAGCAGATCAGCTATTCCTATAAGGGCAATGACGTAATGGCTGCCCAGGGAACGGAGAAGGATCTTCTGCTCATGTATCTGAACGACGAAGAGGGCGGCGGCGATTTCTTCATTTACAACAGCGAGTCTGACAGCTGGACTCCTTATATGGAACTGTCTACGACATCTAAGACAGTCGTGATCCTTCCAGTGGATAACGACGTGACCATACCGGACGGATTTACAGAAGGCATCATGAACCTGGAGAATGGCAGAAAGGCTTCCGGATGGGTGCCTGCAGGAGAGGAAAATCCGCAGTATTGGCTGTTCTACGGCATGAACTGGAACGGAGATAAGGCGCTTTACCGGTACGATCTGGAAGAGAATACTATCCAGAGGTATTTCCAGGAGCCGATCGGATCAAACGGAACAGTTTCTGCTGATCAGTATCAGGAACTGGTAAACGAGCATCAGGATCTGATCAACCAGTATGAGAACCGAGGAATGATCGTGATCATACTTTCCGTAGTGAGCGGCCTGCTTCTGATCGCAGTGATCGTTACGGCAGTGAAGTCCAGGAAAGGAAGCACAGCGGCAGAAACTGCTGGAAGGACAAGGCGGAGAGCGGCGGCGGAAGCTGCTGTATCAGCCGAGAAAGAGCAGGAAAAACTTCCTGAAAAGAGCACAGAAAAGTCCGTAAGCAGACGCGCGCCGGCGCCGGAACAGGAAGAAGAAAGCGACGACGGTTTCGAGATCATCGACCTGGATGAAGAAGGATCAGCAGGCGCCGACGACAACGGAGAGGACGATGAATTCGAATTTATCGACATTGACGATGACGATAAAAAATGATCCATATAGGCCGTTGTAAACGGCTGCAGGCAAACTACGGTTACTATTTACAAATAATCTTCAATTGAAATGGAAGCGGCTATAAAAGCGATGGTTTCTTTTGCATTCGTAGGATCGAATAAAACCTCAAGGTCCTGCCTCTGAAACCGCAAGGGAAACCATCACTTTATCATGGCCGTTTTCTTCTTCTATGGAAGAGATATATTAATGACGCTGAGGTCAAAAGGTCTTTGCAAGCAAGCTTGCAGCGGATTTTCGACCTTGGGACCCTGGTATCATATAATTTCCAGTTGACGAAATAAGGATCATTTGTTATATTAAAGCTATAACAGATATAACGAAAGATGGTGAACAGATGATATTAGAAATTGATTTTAACAGCGATGAAGCATATTATATCCAATTATGTAATCAGATCATCATCGGCATTGCAACGGAGCGGATCCATGAAGGGGAGGCGCTCCCATCGGTACGCCAGATGGCGGAAAATATCGGGATCAACATGCATACGGTAAATAAGGCATATTCTGTTTTGAGGCAGGAAGGCTTTGTGAAGCTGGACAGGAGAAAGGGAGCGATCGTTTCCCTGGAGACGGATAAGATGCGCATGCTGGAAGAGATGCGCAGAGAACTTTCCGTAGTCCTGGCCAGGGGCGTATGCAAGAATGTCAGCAAAGAGGAAGTGCATAAGCTGATAGACGAGATCTATCAGGATTTTGCAGGAGGGCAGGGATGATCCTGTCCAATGGAGGATAGGAATTATGTTGTGTGAAAGATGTAAGATAAGAGAAGCGACGATCCAATATACAGAGGTGGTAAATGGTGTGCGCACGGAACACAATTTCTGCGCGCAGTGCGCTTCAGAACTGGATTTTGGCCAGTATTCCACTATATTTGACAGTGATTTTCCTCTGGGAAAGCTTTTGTCAGGCCTTTTAGGAGTAGGCGGAAGCAGCGGGGATGAAAAGATGAATCACGTCGTATGTCCCGCGTGTCATACGACTTATGGCGAATTTGTAAAGAACAGCAGGTTCGGCTGCCCGGAGTGCTATGAAGTGTTCGATCTTTTGATCAGCGAAAAGATCAAGCAGATCCAGGGAAGCAATTCTCACAAAGGAAAACAGCCGAAATACCAGCCTCTCATGCGGTACGGCCATGTGGTACAGCAGGAAGACGAAGCTGGACAGACCGGAGCAGAGTCTGCGGAGGCTTCCGGACAGATGGAAAAGAGTTCTAAGGCTGCCAGGCTGGCGGTATTGAACCGGGAAAGAGAGGCTGCCGTAGCAAGAGAGGACTATGAAGCGGCCGCCCGTCTGAGAGACGAGATCAAAGCGTTGAAAGCGGGGGAAGAAACAGATGCTTAAATGGTTTGAAAAAACAGATAAAACTACGCCAAATATCATATGCAGCAGGATACGCCTGGTAAGAAATCTCCAGGAATATCCGTTTCCAGGCAGGCTTTCCGATGAGGAGGCCAAAAATATGATACGCAAATTGAAAAACGGACTGAAAGGCCTTCCGGAAAGGGATGGGATCGATTACGAGTATATCGCCTTAAATGAAGCAAGCGATCTGGAGAGAAGAGCGCTGACGGAAAGACGCCTTCTGAACGCTACGCTGGAACAGAAGAAAGGGCCTGCAGGAATGATCGTTTCAGAAGATGAAGCAGTCAGCCTGGTACTGAACGGAGACGACCATATCCGCATGCAGTTCATCGCTCCGGGATTATGCTTAAAAGAGCTTTGGAGCCGTGCGGACAGGATGGATGATTATATTAATGAACGTTTTCCCTATGCTTTTGATGAGAAATATGGATACCTTACCACTTATCCCACAAATGTAGGGACGGGGCTGCGAGCCTCTGTGCTCATTCATCTCCCCACTCTTTCTAAAGGAAAGCGTTTTAACAGCCTGCTGGGGGAGATGGGACGCTTCGGCACCAGGATCCAGGGGTTAAATGGAGAGGGCAATGAAAATTATGGTTCCCTCTATATCGTTTCCAATCAGAAAACCCTGGGAGTTTCAGAGGAAGAGATCGCTGAGATGGTAAACCGGGTGGCTTTGCAGCTGAACAGCCAGGAAAATAAGGTGAGAAAGATGGCCATGGCTTCTCATAAGATCGAGCGGGCCGACGAGGCATATAAATCCTATGGAGTGCTGAAATATGCCCGCAGGCTTTCGTGGAAGGACGCCCAGGAATTTCTGTCCAGCGTGATGGCAGGAGCCGCGGACGGGCTTCTGGAATTTAAGGAACCGATCTCTATTTACAAGATCATGCTGGGGATCCAGACTGCGAATCTCCAGAAACTGACGGAGCGGCCGCTGACAAAGGAAGAACTGGACGTGGCCAGAGCCGCCTATATCAGGAGCGCGCTGCCGGATCTTATGTAAAAGCGGGCAGCTGCAGATACTACAGACAGGAGGACTACATTTTTTATGACTGATGGATTAGAAAGATTTACCCCCCAGGCCAGAGAAGCTTTGAACCAGGCCAGAGGCGCGGCGGATGAGCTGGGCCATGATTCGGTAGGCACAGAGCATCTCCTGATCGGCCTTATGCGGGAGGGGACCGGCGTTGCCGCCAGGGTCCTGGATGAATGCGGGGTAGAAGAAGATAGAGTTATGGAGCTGATCAGCGAATTGCTGGCGGCAAATACAAATGTAAAGCTGGAAGGGGACGGCCTGACCCCAAGGGCTAGGAAGGTCCTGGAAAACAGCTACTACGAGGCGGCCAGGTTCCGCGCTCCTCTGATCGGCACGGAGCATATCCTGATCGCCATGATACGGGAAAACGACTGCGTCGCTACGAGAGTCCTGAATACGATAGGAGTTTCCGTACAGAAGATATATGTAGATCTTTTTGCCGCTATGGGTGAAGACGCGCCGTCGGGAAGAGACGATTACCAGCCGGGAAGAGAAAGAAAGTCCACGCCGACTCTGGACAGCTACAGCAGGGATCTGACAGCCATGGCAAGAGAAGGAAAGCTGGATCCGGTCATTGGCAGAGAGACAGAGATCCAGAGAGTGATCCAGATCCTGAGCAGAAGGACAAAAAATAATCCATGTCTGATCGGAGAGCCGGGAGTAGGAAAGACAGCCGTGGTAGAAGGTCTTGCCCAGATGATCGTTTCCGGAAACGTACCGGAAACCATTGCGAAAAAACGGGTGATGACCCTGGATCTTTCCGGAATGGTAGCAGGATCCAAATACAGAGGAGAATTTGAAGAGAGGATCAAAAAAGTTATTTCCGAAGTGAAAGACGACAGAGAGGTCCTGCTGTTTATTGACGAGATCCATACCATTATCGGGGCCGGAGGAGCGGAAGGCGCCCTGGATGCGTCCAACATTTTAAAGCCTTCCCTGGCCAGGGGAGAGATCCAGCTGATCGGCGCTACAACGATCGACGAGTACAGGAAACACGTGGAAAAGGATGCGGCGTTAGAGCGGCGTTTCCAGCCGGTAACAGTGGAAGAACCGGATGAAGAGCATTCTATCGCTATTTTGAAAGGATTAAGAGGCAGATATGAAGAGCATCACCATGTGACGATCACAGACAAGGCTCTGGAAGCAGCAGTAAAGCTGTCGGCCCGTTATATCAACGACCGTTTCCTGCCGGACAAGGCGATCGATCTGATCGATGAAGCGGCTTCCAAGGTAAGGCTTTCTAATTATGTGGAGCCAGGAGAGATCAAGGAACTGGAAAAGGATATCGCAGGCCTGGAAAAGCAGAAGGAAGAAGCAATCCGGTCAGAAGCATATGAGAAAGCCGGGGCAATAAAGAAAAAACAGGAAAAGAAGCGGGAAAAGATCGAAAAGATACGGGCGAGATGGGAAAAAGATAAAGCGTCCAGAAAACTTGTAGTAGATGAAAATGAAGTGGCGGACGTAGTGGCCGGCTGGACAAAGATCCCGGTGCGGAAGCTGGAAGAGGAAGAATCAGAACGCCTTAAGAACCTGGAGACGATCCTCCACGAGCGGGTAGTGGGCCAGGAAGAGGCGGTGGCCGCTGTTTCAAAGGCAATACGAAGGGGCCGGGTGGGCCTGAAGGACCCGAAGCGTCCGATCGGTTCCTTCCTGTTTTTAGGTCCTACAGGAGTCGGAAAGACAGAACTCTCCAAAGCGCTGGCAGAAGCGATGTTTGGAACAGAAAACGCGCTGATCCGCGTAGATATGTCAGAATACATGGAAAAGCACAGCGTTTCCAAAATGATCGGTTCGCCGCCAGGATATGTGGGCTATGAAGAGGGCGGCCAGTTAAGCGAGAAAGTCAGAAGAAATCCGTATTCAGTGATCCTTTTTGACGAGATCGAGAAAGCGCATCCGGACGTGTTCAATATCCTTCTGCAGGTTCTTGACGACGGCCATATCACAGACGCCCAGGGACGGAAGATCGATTTCAAAAATACAGTGCTGATCATGACATCCAATGCAGGGGCGGAAAATATCATATCGCCGAAGCGGCTGGGATTTACTTCTGCAAACGATGAAAAGGCAAATTATTCCTTTATGAAGGACCGCGTTATGGAGGAAGTAAAACGTCTGTTCAAACCGGAATTTCTGAACAGGATCGACGATATCATCGTGTTCCATCCGCTGAATAAAGAAAATATGAAACAGATCGCGGATATCATGCTGGCTTCCATCAGAAAGCGGACAAAACAGCAGCTGAGCATGGAACTTTCCATAGACGAGGCGGCTAAGGATCTTCTGATCCAAAAAGGATACGACGAGAAATACGGAGCAAGGCCGCTGCGCAGGACGATCCAGAACCTTCTGGAGGATAAACTGGCAGAAGAAGTTCTTGACGGAAAGGCAGGAGCAGGCGATAAGGTCGAGATCACTGCAGACGGGGATGGATTGAAATTCTCCGTACCGGAACGGAGCGCAGTCTAAATCTGGATCCGGATCATAAAGCATGCGCTGCAGAAACTATAAAAAAAGTAGCAGTTCAGCCGTGTATCTTCCCTCCAGCACAGAATGTGCCGGAGGGAAGCCTGGGATGTCATCCCTATGCCAGGATATATGTCAAATCGCTTTTACAAGCAAGCTTGTAACGCTCTTTATCATATATCCTGGCGCACAGCTGAACTATTACTAAAAAAATTATAAAAAATCTGTTTTTTTTCTGCTGCTCTTTCATGGATTCAGAAAATATGGTATAATATCGACAGATATTATACCTGCGCCGGCCCGGAAACGCCGTTAGGCGTTAAAACACAATACCGGGCCGTGCGCATCCCCCGGAGGGATCATGTCCGAAGGACATGGTATAATAGGAGCACTTGGCGAGGTATTTTCGAGCCTAGTGCGAGTCATACCTGTCCACTTAACGAGGTCTTTCACGAGTTTAGCGGACATGGTATAATAAGGAAAGGATAAGTAAAATGATCAGGAGGGCAAGGACATGCCAGTAATCGAAGAATTAATCCGCACAGAACAGGACGGGACGATCAGCTTTGGCAATTATAAGCTGGAGACAAAATCAAAGCTGCAGGATTTTGAACATGACGGAGATCTTTATAAAGTAAAGACATATTATGAGATCACAAAGCTGGAAAGGAACGGGATGTTCGTATATGAGTCTGTTCCCGGAACAGCGGTAGAGCATTTCAAAGTATCAGACGACAGCGTGTCTTTTGAAGTAGAAGGAGCAAAGGATGCCCAGATCACACTGCAGCTGGAAGACGATATGGAATACGAAGTATTTGTAGACGGCGCGGCTGTCGGCGGGATGAAGACCAATATGAGCGGAAAGCTGGTAGTCGGCGTGGAGCTGAACGAAGGGCAGGCAGCTGACGTTAAGATCGTGAGGAAATGATGGCAAAGCCAAAGACTGTATTTTTCTGTAAAGAATGCGGATACGAATCGCCTAAGTGGATGGGCCAGTGTCCGGCATGCAAAGAATGGAATACATTTGTAGAAGAACCTGTTCAGAAGCGGGAGATAAAAGGAACTGCCCTGTCAGGGGCGAAGAGGGGGACGCCGGCAGCAAAGCCGGCGTTCTTAAATGAGATCTCTCTGGAAGAGAAGGACCGGATATCTACTGGATTTGAAGAGCTGGACCGCGTCCTGGGGGACGGGATCGTGATCGGCTCTCTGGTCCTGGTGGGAGGAGATCCAGGCATAGGAAAATCAACGCTGCTCCTTCAAATGTGCCGGAATCTGGCTTCTTCTGGCAGACAGGTCCTGTACATATCGGGGGAAGAATCATTAAAACAGATCAAGATCCGGGCAAACCGTATCGGAGAAGTGACAGGAAGCTTAAAATTTTTGTGTGAGACAAGCCTGGATATTATTGAAGAAGTGATACGGGAGGAAAAGCCGGAGATCGTGATCATCGACTCGATCCAGACCATGTACCGGGAAGATATCGCCTCATCCCCTGGAAGCGTCAGCCAGGTAAGAGAGTCCACAAACGTGCTGATGCAGATCGCCAAAGGGCTTGGTATCGCTGTTTTCATTGTCGGCCATGTGACAAAAGAGGGAGTGGTCGCCGGACCCAGAGTGCTGGAGCATATGGTAGATACAGTGCTGTATTTTGAAGGGGATAGGAGCGCCGCTTACCGTATCCTGAGAGGAGTAAAGAACCGGTTTGGTTCGACAAATGAGATCGGCGTTTTCGAGATGCGGGAAAACGGCCTCTGTGAGGTGAAAAATCCGTCAGAATATATGTTAAGCGGAAGGCCGGAAGATGCTTCCGGCGCTGTGGTCGCATGCTCCATGGAAGGGACCCGGCCGGTACTTCTGGAAGTACAGGCGCTGGTGACGTCCACCAATTTCGGAATGCCCAGGCGGACCGCTGCGGGAACTGATTATAACCGAGTCAATCTGCTGATCGCCGTTTTGGAAAAACGATGCCGTTATGAGATGTCCAGATATGATGCCTATGTCAATATAGCCGGCGGGCTGCGGATGAACGAGCCTGCGATCGATCTGGCTATCATCCTGGCGCTGATCTCCAGTTTGAAGGACGAGCCGGTCAGCCCCAGAACACTGATCTTTGGAGAAGTAGGGCTTTCTGGAGAAGTAAGGGCGGTGTCCATGGCGGAACAGCGAGTCAATGAAGCTGTAAAAATGGGATTCGATACCTGTGTGCTCCCGGAAATATGCCTGGAGAAAATGAAGAAAAACGATAAGATCCGTCTGATCGGCGTAAAAAATGTCAGGGAAGCGATCGCAGCAGTTCTGCGGTAAGATCCTGTTTTCCCGCCGTCCTGAACTGTTACAAAATTATACAGAACATACAAAAACAAAAGAAACATTGTTCATGAGGGACAATGTTTTTTTGTTTGCGGAATGCTATGATTATCACGAAACA
>DWZA01000007.1 GCA_019118365.1 Candidatus Lachnoclostridium stercoravium
AGTAACCATACAGCCTTCCGGGATCCGCCGTTTTTTTGATATCGTCAGCGAGATGGAAGGGGCGATCTCCCTGGGAGTAGGCGAGCCGGATTTTGACACGCCGTGGCATATACGTGAAGAGGGGATCTATTCCCTGGAGAAGGGAAGAACGTTTTATACCTCTAATTCCGGATTAAAGGGCTTAAAGGAAGAGATCTGCAATTATCTGAAGAGGCGCTGCGACCTTACCTATGATCCGGAGCACGAAGTGCTTGTAACCGTAGGCGGCAGCGAAGCGATCGACATTGCGTTAAGAGCTATGCTGGATCCAGGCGACGAGGTGCTGATCCCGGAGCCGTGCTACGTATCCTACGATCCTTGTACGGTCCTGGCAGGCGGCGTTCCAGTGCCGATCCCGCTGGAAGAAAAGGACGGCTTTAAACTGACTCCGGAAAAGCTTCTGGAAAAGATCACGCCAAAGTCCAAGATCCTTGTCCTTCCATTCCCCAACAACCCTACCGGAGCGATCATGGAAAAGGAAGATCTGGAAAAGATCGCGGAGATCGTAAAAGAAAAAGATCTGTTTGTACTTTCCGACGAGATCTACTGCGAGCTTACATATAAGGGAGAACACGTTTCCATCGCTTCTCTTCCGGGAATGTGGGAGAGAACGGTCGTGATCAACGGATTTTCTAAATCTTACGCCATGACGGGATGGAGACTTGGCTATGCGGCGGCTCCAAGAGTGATCCTGGATCAGATGTTAAAGATCCATCAGTTTGCCATTATGTGCGCGCCTACCACCAGCCAGTACGCGGCTATATCCGCGCTAAAGAACGGCGATCCGGATGTGGCGATGATGAGGGAATCCTATAACCAGCGCCGCCGTTTCCTGGTAAACGCAGTCAGGGAACTGGGGCTGGAATGCTTCGAGCCTTACGGCGCGTTTTACGTATTTCCAAGCATTAAGAAATTCGGCATGTCCTCGGATGATTTCTGTCTGGAGCTGCTGAAAGAAGAGAAAGTCGCAGTAGTTCCGGGAACGGCTTTCGGCGCCAGCGGCGAAGGCTATGTGAGGATCTCTTACGCATATTCTCTGAAGAACCTGAAGGAAGCTCTCGGAAGGATCCAGAGATTCTTAAACAAGCTGGAAAAAGAGGCGTAAAGACATGAATATCGTGCTTTATGAGCCGGAGATGCCGGCAAATACAGGAAATATCGGAAGGACCTGCGTGGCCACCAACACAAGGCTCCATCTCATTGAGCCTTTAGGGTTTAAGCTGAATGAAAAGGCTCTGAAACGGGCCGGGCTGGACTACTGGGATAAGCTGGATGTGACCGTATACAGCGACTACCAGGATTTCCTGGAAAAAAATCCCGGAGCAAAGATCTACATGGCTACTACAAAGGCAAAACAGGTTTACACAGACGTCTCCTACGAACCGGACTGCTTTATCATGTTCGGCCCGGAAAGCCGGGGCATACCGGAAGAGATCCTTCTGGAAAATCAGGAAACCTGCGTCAGGATCCCCATGTGGGGAGACATCCGTTCGCTGAACCTGTCCAATTCCGTCAGTATCATTCTCTATGAAGCCCTCAGGCAGAACGGGTTTGAGAAGATGCAGATGGAAGGAAATCTGACAAAATATACGTGGAAATAAAGGGAATCTCCCTGTCTGGCTGGAAATGCGGCGATCCGTGCAGCCAGGCAGGGAGATTTGTCATTTTTCGAAACATCGGTTATTCCGATCAACTGGGATCTGGAGTCCGGAAATTATTCAAATATACGAAGTTTTATTCCGGACAGGAGCCAGAGCGGATTGAAGGAGATATTTTTCGGATCATGATTCCGCTGGACAGCGAATACTCTTTTGATTATGAAATAGCTAATAAGACTACCGATAAAACTACCGATAAACCTTACGAAGACGGTATCCGCTATGCGATTACCAGGTCTACACCTGATTTCCGGTACTTCCTGGCGATCTCTTCATCCAGCTGATCGTCGGTTATGATCGATGAGATCTCTTCAAAATGATATGCGTGGAAGGAGGCGGAACGGGAAAATTTGGAGGAGTCGGCGAGGACGATGAGACGTCTGGAGCGGCGGGCCATATGCTTATGGATGGAGATCTCTTCCATATTCTGCTCTGCGATCCCGGTTTTTAGATCAATGCCGCAGGTGGTCAGAAACATGATGTCGATATTGAGATTCTGCAGCATGGGCACGGCCAGCTCAGAGATCAGGGCCTTTTCCTGATGGGAAACGATCCCGCCGGTGACGATGATCGTAAACTCCGGTTTCTGGGATAGAAGAAGGGCGTTGACCATAGAATTGGTCACGATCGTAAGCCGGGTGAAACGTTCCATCAGAAGGCCGGCCAGTTCGTAAGACGTTGTGCCGGTGTCAAGGGCGATACAGGTATTCTCCTGGATCAACTGGCAGGCTTTTGCAGCGATCTGCTGCTTTTGCTCCCTGTGATTGCGGCAGCGCTTCAGAAAATCCAGAGGCAGGGGAAGGGAAGGAAACGCGGAGACTGCCGGGGCGTCCGGCTGGCTTACGGGCACAGCTCCGCCGTGAACACGGGCCAAAAGCCCCTGCTCTTCCAGGTATTTCAGATCCTTGCGGATCGTCTCAAAAGAAGTGCCGAATTGATCCTTCAGCTGGGAGGTATAGACCACACCGTCGCTGAAAAGCTGGTTTAAGATTTCTCTGTGACGTTCGTGGAGTATCATGGAGAGTTTTCCTTTCTGCGCCTGGTCATGGCTGCACATATTTTACTGCTTGCGCGGGAAACGGGCCGAGCAGACACGTCTGTGCCTGAAAGCTTTCTGCTGCCGCGCCGGAATTTTGAGATTATCTTAGCACGAAATACAAGAAAACACAACTAAAAACACAATAGTTTACAATCATTTTACAAGCTGTTTCCAAAACCATGATGGAAAGGAAACGGCTTTTTCGTTATCCTGATTACAGAAGAGTTACTATTCATAGCCTTGATCCAGGATGGACAACAGAGACGTCGTGTTTGCAGGTAAGTATCGGTTGTCCATCCTGGATCAAAGCCGCGAATAGTAACACAAAAGATGAAAACTATGTAAATATTATTCAGGAAAGGCGGGAAACACCATGGCGGCAAGATGGCTTAAAAAGCTTGCGGAATACGTCTGTATCCTCGTGGCAGTCAGCGCCCTCATATTTTTTATGATCCATTTATTTTCTCCTACGGATCCGATCTCTGTTATTGTAGGCGGAAAAGGGAGCACGCCGGAGATCATTGAGAACGCGAGAAAGAAATTTTATCTGGATCAGCCGGTATGGAAACAGTATCTGATCTGGGTTCAGGGGATCCTCCACGGAGACTGGGGCGTAAGCTATAAGTACCAGACTCCTGTTCTGGAATCTATTCTGTCCAGGGCGCCTGTGACCCTGGGGCTGGTGATCGGAGCGTCCGTCCTGTCAGTAGGGGCCGCTATCCCTTTGGGAGTTTTAAGCGCGGTAAAGAAGGACAGGCCTGCGGACCGGATCATTTCCATCCTGTCTCTTATCCTGGCTGCGATCCCGCCGTTTCTTCTCAGCCTTTTGATGGTGTTCGCACTGTCAAAAGCAGCGCCTCAGTATCCCATCGCCGGAGGTTATGAAGGAGTCGGCGGTTATCTGTGGAGAATGCTGGCGCCGTGTATCGCCCTGGCCTGTGCGAAGATCACGATCACTTTAAAGGTGACTAGGCAGGGAATGATCGAGGAAATGAAAAAGCCGTATATGATGAACGTAGAAGCCAAAGGCATGCCGGAATCTAACCGGATCTGGAAACATGGGCTGAAAAATGCGGTGATACCGGTCATTTCCATCTTAAGCGTCCAGATCGGCGCGATGATCGTAGGAGCGGTCCTGGTGGAAAGCGTATTTTCCCTGTCAGGGATCGGCTCTTTCCTGATCGACAGCATCAAAGCCAGCGATTATCCGGTGGTGCAGGCTATCATCCTTATGCTCGTGATCGTATTTTTACTGGCGAGCGCGGCGGCGGACGGTCTTTACAGTCTGATCGATCCCAGGATCCGGGCAAGAAAGGGGAAATAAGAATGAAGAGGATGAAAAGAAAAACCAATTCAGAAGGAACCTTATGGACGTTTCCCTTTATCCTCGCATCGGCAGTTCTCGTCATAGTATTTGCAGCGACGATATTCGCGCCGTTTATCGCGCCCTGGGATCCCAACCAGCTGGATCTGCGGCAGATCTTCGCTTCTCCTTCCCCGGAGCATTTACTGGGAACGGATAAGACGGGAAGGGATATCTTTTCCAGGATCCTTTTTGGAGGAAGGATGACATTGAGCGGGGCCTTTGCGGTGGTTGCGATCTCCATGATCCTGGGAATACCCGCAGGGCTGTTTGCAGGGTACTACGGCGGCAAAGCGGATAAAATCATGATGTGGGTGACCAATATCATTGTTTCTTTCCCGCCGCTTCTGCTGGCCTTTGTATTTGTGGCGGTTTTCGGAAGCGGATTTGAAAAAGTAGTCCTTGCCCTGGGAGTGATCTATGTGCCTATGCTGGCCAGGACGACCCGCTCTATCGTGCTTACCCAGAGGAACCAGACCTATGTGGAAGCGGTAGAAGCTATGGGCTATGGAACGGGCACGATCCTTTTTAAACACATCCTTCCCAACTGTATGCCCACGATACTGGTGCAGGTGACTCTGGACATCGGAAACGCTATCCTGGATCTGGCGGCTATGAGCTTTCTGGGACTGGGGGTAAAGCCGCCGGTATCCGACTGGGGAGCCATGCTGGAAGACGGAAGGGTATATCTTCTGACCCAGCCGCTGCAGGCGTTAGCGCCTGGCATCATGATCGTGGTCACGGTAGTGGCGATCAATGTATTTGTAGAAGAGATCCGAAAATATCTGAATCCTTCGGAGCGCAGGCTTCCGACGTACCGGCAGCTTGTGAAGCGGGGACTGATCGCAGAGGAGGCCGGAAGATAATGGAAAACAGAGAATTGCTGAGAGTGGACGGGCTCTGTACGGATCTGATCACAGCAAGAGGCCTGTACCATGCGGTGAGAGGCGTCAGCCTTCAGATCAATGAAGGGGAGATCCTTGGGATCGTGGGGGAAAGCGGCTGCGGAAAATCCATGACAGCCAAATCTATCCTGCGTTTAAATCAGGAAGATAAGACATTTTATAAAGGCGCTGTTTATTATCAGGCCAAAGATGGAGAGAAAGAGATCCTGAAGCTTCCCAAAAAGGAAATGAACCTTCTGCGGGGAAAGGAGATCGCC
Source organism: Candidatus Lachnoclostridium stercoravium (assembly GCA_019118365.1). Taxonomy (GTDB): domain Bacteria; phylum Bacillota; class Clostridia; order Lachnospirales; family Lachnospiraceae; genus Lachnoclostridium_A; species Lachnoclostridium_A stercoravium. The sequence continues at coordinate 5,262 of DWZA01000007.1, forward strand.
ATGGTATCTCAGAATCCGATGGCTGCCTTTGATCCGCTCTACACCGTAGGGGATCAGATCAGCGAAATGATCTGCTATCACAAAAAGATCGGGAAAAAAGAGGGTATGGAAGAGGCGGCGAGGCTTTTAGAATTGGTGGGGATCTTTCCAGGTGAAAAACGTGCCAGGCAGTATCCGCACGAATTCAGCGGCGGAATGCTCCAGAGGGCGGCGATCGCTATGATGATCAGCTGCAGCCCAAGGCTTCTGATCGCCGACGAGCCGACGACGGCTCTGGACGTGACCATGCAGGCTCAGGTTTTGGAGATCCTTAAGAAATTAAAAGACGAAATGCATATGAGCGTCCTGCTTATCACCCATAACTTTGGCGTAGTAGCGGAAATATGCAGCCGGGTATGCGTCATGTACGCCGGACAGGTAGTGGAGAGCGGAACCGTGGAAGAAATTTTCCGGGATCCGATCCACCCGTATACGAGAGCCCTGATCCGGGGGATCCCCCGCAGGGGCGGCGGCAGCGAACCGCTGGAAACCATACCTGGTACGCCGCCGAGACTGAACCAGGAGATCCCAGGCTGCGCCTTCGCCCCCAGGTGCGCTGTGGCAAAAGAAAGCTGTTATACCTGTTCCCAGGAGATCTGGAGCAACGGCAGCCATTGGAGCCGCTGCGCAGGGGCGGCGATGGCTCGTTCCCATGCAGAAGAACAGCAGAGAGGAGGAAGAGCAGGATGAGTGAAAACCTGTTGGAGATCAGACATCTGAAAAAATATTATTCCTCCGGAAAAGGACAGGTAAAGGCACTGGACGGGGTAGACCTGTCTGTAAAAGAGGGCGAACTGGTCAGTATCGTCGGGGAGAGCGGCTGCGGCAAATCTACCCTGGCCCGCTGTCTGATCGGCCTGGAAAAGCGGACGGAAGGGGAGATCTGGTTTGAAGGAAAAGAGATTTCCAGTTATAGCAAAGAACAGTTAAGGCCGGTAAGGCAGCGGATGCAGATGGTCTTCCAGAGCCCTTACGGGGCATTTAACCCCAGGCACACCCTGGGCGCGGGCCTGAATGAAACCGCGAAATTTTACGGACTGAACAGGGACGAAGCGAAAGAACGGCTTTCCACCCTGATGTCATATATCAAAATGGACGAAGAGCTTTTGTCCCATTATCCGGACGAGCTAAGCGGCGGGCAGCTGCAGAGACTGGCTATTGCCAGAGCGCTGATCGCCAGGCCGGCTCTTCTGATCGCCGACGAGCCGGTATCCGCCCTGGACGTTTCCGTTCAGGCGCAGATCCTGAATATCCTTGCGGAAATACAGAAAAAGGAAAATATGGCGGTGCTGTTTATTTCCCATGATCTTTCTGTCGTAGAGCATATCAGCGACCGGGTCATGGTGATGTATCTGGGAAAAGCAGTGGAGGAAGGAGAAAAGAAAGACGTATTTTCTGATCCTATCCATCCCTATACAAAGGCGCTGCTTGCTTCAAGGCCCAGGGAAAGGCCCTGGGAGGAACCCAGCAGAGTGAGGCTTAAGGGAGAACTTCCCAACGCCTTAAAACTGCCGGACGGCTGCCGTTTCTGGCCAAGATGCCTGGAATACCAGGCAGGGCTTTGCGATAAATGCGAACCTGAATGGAAAGATCAGGGAAACGGGCACAGGGCGGCCTGCAGCCTTGTGGGAACGTAACAACAGGAGACTGAAAGGAGAACATTATGAAAAAGAAACTTTTGAGCGCTGTAGTGGCAGCTTCCATGCTGGCTCTTGCAGCATGCGGAGGAAGCGGACAGACTCAGGAAGCTTCATCAACAGCGGCTCCGTCGGACACAGCTGCGGCGGGCGAGACGACAGGCGAAACAGCAGAAGCCTCTGAGGAGTCTGCAGAAGGAGCGGCTACAGACATTGCTTCCAGGGACACCTTAAACATTGCTCTGGCAGACGAGATCGTATCTCTGGATCCGGCGTATTCCTTCGATAACCTTACAAACCAGGTAGTAAACCAGATCACACAGGGACTTCTTTACTTTGATTATAACGGCCAGCTGCAGCCGCAGCTGTGTTCCTCATGGGAAGCCGTTGACCCGCTGACCTATGTATATCAGATCCGGGACGACGTAAATTTCTCTGACGGAACGCCGATGACTATGGACGACGTACTCTTTTCTTTAAACCGTCATATGGACGAGGATGTGGCGTCCTATCTTGCGTGGATGTACGCAAATGTGGAGTCCATCGAGCAGACTGGAGACTGGGAGCTGACCGTACATATGAGCAGCCCGGATGCAGCGTGGCAGTACGCTTTCGCTACGACCGCAGGCCATATTATCAGCAAAGCTTATTATGAGGCTAACGCAGAGCAGTTCGGACAGCCGGGCACAGGCGTAGTAGGAACCGGCCCATATGTGCTCGACACCTGGACAACAGGCAGCGAGATAACTTTAAAATACAATGAGAATTACTGGGATAAGGAAAGCGAGCCTCAGTTCAAGAACATTGACTTCAAGATCATCACAGACGCCAACACACAGGCCACAGCTCTGGCAAACGGACAGGCGGACTATATGTTTGACCCGCCTACAGAAATGCTGGATACCATCCGCCAGTCTGAGAGCATGGCAGTAAGCGAAGTAGACGGCTGGACCGTACTGTGGATGGCTATGAACTGCCAGAGCGGCCCGTTCTCCGATGTAAATGTCCGCAAGGCAGTGGCATACGCCCTGGACAAAGACGCCCTTTATGAAGGCGTTCTCACAGAAAACGGAAGCTACGCAAAGAACGGAATGCCATTTTCATCCGCCCTTTACGGCTCTGAGGCAGAGTCCTGGGAGGCATATGCAGAAACAGCTGTTGACGAGAAGAACGATCTGACGAAAGCTCAGGAATACCTGGCCCAGTCCGCATATCCGGACGGATTTGACTGCGACCTGTACATCAATCAGGATTCCATTTACAACTCCATCGCCGTATATATTCAGTCCGCGTTAGCGCAGATTGGAATCAACGTAAACATCGAGACAAAGAGCGGCGACGAGATGTCCAACATCCAGTTCGGCTCTACAAGAGATTATGATCTGGCGATCGTAAGATGGACAGCAGACTATCCGGACGTATCCGGACAGCTTTATCCGCTGTTCCACTCCTCCAACATCGCAGAAGGCGGCGGAAACACCTCCTGCTACAGCAATGCAGAGGTAGACAGCCTGTTAGAGCAGGAAGTTGCTTCTATCGATATGAAAGAGCGTACGCAGCTTATGCAGCAGGCTCTTGATATCATTGCAAACGACACGCCAATGATCACCTTCGATTATCCATTCAAGAGGATCGCGATGAACAAGGATCTGACAGGATTTGAAGCGAACGCTTCTATCACCTGGAACTTCTTTGCAAAGGATCTGAAGACAAAGTAGGAATATAGTGAAATATAGTTCAGGAGTACAGCAATGGGAAAAGTGATATTTGTAATGGTGGACGCCCTGGGATTTGACACTGCAGGAAGGCGGGGCGGATACCTGGAACATCTGACTGAATACCGGCTGGCTGCAAAGTACAGGGTGCGGGGGGAACTTCCCTCCGCATCCCGTCCTATGTACGAGACATTGATGACAGGACTGCCTGTAAGCGTACACGGGATCGTTACGAACCAGACCAGCAGAAGGAGCCGGTGTGAAAACCTGTTCTCACTTTGCAAAAAAAGTGGAAAAGTAACAGCGGCGGCAGCATTTTTGTGGATATCAGAACTTTATAACGGAACCTGCCCGTTTTCCATATACGAACATCGGATCCAAAACGGCGGCGGGGACATTGACCATGGCATCTTTTATTCTGACTGCGATTATCCGGATACTCATCTGTATGCAGACGGCGAGTACCTGCGAAAGACCTATGATCCGGATTTTCTTCTCATCCATCCAATGCACACGGATACAGTGGGCCATCCCTTTGGCTGCGCTTCCAAGGAATACCAGGAATCTGCAGATCAGAGCCTGCAGCAGGTGGCGATCCTTCTGGAACGATGGAGAGAGGCGGGGTACGACGTGATCGTTACGGCTGATCACGGCATGGACGAACTGGGGATCCATGGCGGAAACGAGAGGATCCAGCGTCAGGTACCGCTGTACATTATCTCCGACCGGGTGAAAAAAGGAGACTTTACTGATCATGAGATCAGCAACCTGGAGCTTGCTCCATTTGTGTGCAAGTTGATTGGAATCGAGCCAGGAGCAGGTATGAAACAGGAAATTCATATTGAAATGGAGAACAAATAGATATGAGGGAGCAGTACTGTGAGGATTACAAAGGCTTTCTGAACCGGGCCAAGACAGAGACAGAAGCGGTCAGGACCGTCTGGGAGCTGGCCTGCGCCCAGGGATTCCGGGATATCACAAAGTTTGACAGGGATGAAAGATCGGCAGCCTGCGTTCCCGGAACACGTCTGATACAGAATATCCGGGGAAAAGGGCTGGTATTAGCCATTGCAGGGAGGCGGCCGGTCAGTCAGGGATCAAAAGTCATCGCGGCTCATGTGGATTCTCCGCGGCTGGACTTAAAGCCGGAGCCGCTCAGCCAGAAAGAGGGGCTTATTTATTTAAAGACCCATTATTACGGCGGGATCAAAAAATATCAGTGGACCTGTATTCCTATGGCTCTTCACGGGAAGATCGTTGACAGGAATGGAAATGTAAAGACCGTTGTGATCGGTGAGAAAAAGGGAGATCCTCTCTTTGGGATTAGCGACCTTCTGCCTCATCTGGCCGGCGCGCAGATGACAAAAAGCGCGGAAGAGGCGATAACAGGAGAACAGCTGCAGCTTCTGGCCGGGATCGCAGGATCAGACGGCTCGGATCAGACAGTGAGACAGCGCCTGAAAGAATTGTGCGGCATAGACGCAGAGGATTTTAAAACAGCGGAATTTGAAGCGGTTCCAGCTTTTCAGGCTTCTGATTACGGATTGGACCGGTCTATGATCGGCGCTTACGGCCAGGACGACCGAAGCTGCGCCTACGGCGCGGTGCGGGCGCTCCTGGATATGGAAGAGATCCCGGAATATACCTCATTTGTACTGTTAGCAGACCAGGAGGAGGTAGGCTCGGAAAGCAGCGCAGGGCTTTATTCCTCCGCATTTCTGGAAATGGCCGCTATCCTGGCGGAAAGCAGCGGCGTCAGCCTTTACCGCGTCCTGGCGAAAATGGAATGCCTCTCTGCAGACGTGATCTGCGGTTACGACCCCATGTTCCCGGAGACGGCGGATCCGCAGAATACCGCCCGTTTAGGCGGCGGTCTGGCTGTAGTCCGCTATACCGGACGGGGCGGGAAAAAGGGCAACCATTCGGCAGCGGCAGCATTTCTGGCAAAGATGAGGGATATTTTTGAGGAAAACCATGTCATCTGGCAGTGCGGAGAGATGGGAGCCGCAGATGCCGGCGGCGGAACGACCGTAGCCAAGTGCCTGGCCGGATGGGGCGCGGAAGTACTGGATGTGGGCATTCCCCTTCTTTCCATGCACGCCCCTCTGGAGATATCCGCCAGGGAAGACGTGTGGAATTATTATCTGGGAATGAAGGCATTTTTGGAAGATAAAAGGCCTCATGAATGCGATCAGACGATGTATTGATACTCAGGGCTGTCCTGAAATTTTTCAGGGTCAGCCCTATTTGTATGCAGAAATACTTTGAAATCAGTGAGAAAAAAGGTAGTATAGAAGATATAGATCAAACGTCTGCAGCAACGCATAAAGAAAGGGGAAGGAAAGACTATGGACGACAGACCGGTTATTGCGGTCCCTATGGGTGATCCGGCAGGAGTAGGGCCGGAGATCGTGATCAAAGCTATGATGAATGAAGAGGTGACCAGTAAAGCCAGGTGCCTGGCAGTAGGGGATGAACGGATCTTAAGAAGAGCTCTGGGATTCCCCAATATGCCTCAGGTAAAGATCAGAACGGTAACTGATCCGGAAGAAGGGGATTACCGGCAAGGAATTTTAAATGTGATCGATCTTCATAACCTGGCTCCGGAAGAATATGAGATGGGGAAGGTCAGCGGGAAGTGCGGCCAGGCCGCCTATGAATATATTGAGAGGGCGGTCCGGCTGGCAATGGATAAAAAAGCAGGGGCAGTCAGCACTGCGCCGATCAATAAGGAATCCCTGCGGGCAGCAGGGATCCCCTATATCGGCCATACGGAAATATTCGGGGCCCTTACAGGCACGGCGGATCCGCTTACGATCTTTGAAGTGAGAAACATGAGGGTCTTTTTCCTTACCAGGCATATGAGCCTGAGAAACGCCTGCGACGCCATTACAAAAGAGAGGATCGTCGATTATGTGATCAGAAGCCAGAAAGTGCTGCGCCAGCTGGGAGTTGAGGACGGCGTTATGGCGATCGCCGGGCTGAACCCTCACAGCGGCGAACACGGGCTTTTTGGAGACGAAGAGGTAACGGCAGTCTATCCGGCAGTAGAGCAGCTGAAAGCTATGGGATACCAGGTAGAAGGCCCGATCGGAGCAGATTCCGTATTCCATCTGGCTCTTCAGGGAAGATACAACAGCGTCATGTCCCTGTATCATGATCAGGGACATATCGCAACAAAGACCCTGGATTTTTACCGCACCATATCCATCACTGGCGGCATGCCGATCCTGCGTACATCCGTAGACCACGGAACAGCCTTTGATGTGGCGGGAACAGGCAGGGCCAGCAGCATCAGCATGGAAGAAGCGATCCTGGTAGGAGCAAAATATGCTCCCGGTTTTCGAGACTGACGGTCTGCGCTTATTCCCGCGCCCACCTTTTGATCTGCGGCTCCGCAGCAATGTCCTTATATCGGTGGATACTTAATAAGAGCCCGATCATGATATAAGTTACTACAGCCGTGTGGAAGCCGAAGGACAGAAACGGTAGGGACACAGGCGATAGCAGGATGAAGCCGAAGTTGGAAGCCAGATAGCAGACGGTCTGCTCTCCCAGGGCCAGACAGCAGGCCAGGCCGACAAACAGGCCCAGACGGTTGGGCTGGGAAAGAGAGAGGAAAACGGCCCGCCAAAATAACAATCCATATCCTCCGACGACAGCAAGTCCGGGAAGGATCCCCCAGGCAGTAAAAAGGAAGGTCATGATATAGTCGTAGGAAATTCCTGGGATCATCCCGCCGATTGCTTCGGAAGATCCGCCTACCATATGCCAGCCGTTCATCAATTCATGGATCGCGGCGCTTAAGTAGGAAATGCCCTCAGGATCGTAGATGAAACGGAAAAAGGCATGGATCCGCGCCTTCTGGTATTCAGCGATCCAGTCCAGCCGGAACGCCAGGATCAGCCAGGCGGCAAAGACCGGAACAGGAATAGCCAGGGCAGCAGGAAACAGGAGCCTCCGATTTATGGAAAACCAGTTTTTATAAACTGCTATAAGTATCATGATCCAGAAAATGACTCCAAGGCTAAAGGCGGTCCTCAGAGAATTTCCTGCAAATGTGACCGGAAGCAGCGCGCTGACCGCATAAGAGAAACAAAGGAAAAGGTCTTTCCACCCGCCGCCTTTTGCCCTGTATAAAATCCCGCCAAAAAGCGGAATAAACAGATAAGAATAAACTTTTATATAGCTGTTGACGCCGTTTGCAGGCGGACAGAACAGGGCGCAGAGAAAGAGCAGGATAAAAAGTCCCCACCACAGCATGTGGCTGTACCGCCCGACGACTGTGTAGTCGGTAAAATATACAGCGGTCATGGCCAAAAGGCCGGAGGCAGTATAGCAGATCTGGCGCAGCGCCAGGGAAGACGGAGCCATAAGCGCAGCGCCGTCGGCATCCAGGGCGGCGGCGGCAAAATACTGGATGAGGATCCCTGCTAGGCTGAAAACAGCGATCAGAGCGATCATCTTCCAGTCCGGCCTGGGCCTGTGGATCCGGTCCATATCCGCGCCTACGGATACGGGATCTCCCATCTGACGTATGCTTTCTGCCATAGCTTTCTCTGGATCCATCCCTTCCTGTATGAAAGCTTCTTTTTGATCATCCAAATGTGCTTCCAGCTCTTTAGCGACCAGCTCCCTGGCCTTTTTACAGCGCATTTGAGAGACGACCGATCCGATATAATTGCTGCGGCCGTTTGCAGCGGCATTCTTTTCAGACAGAGCCATAGACGGCACCTCCCAGCACATGCACCATGGCTTTTTCATATTCCCGCCATTCCTTTTCCCTCTGGCTTAAAACCTTTTTACCCTCTTTTGTAATGTGGTAATACTTCCGGACCTTTCCTTCCGAATCATCCTCATAAAACGTCAGACAGCCCTGGGATACCAGGCTGTGGAGAAGAGGGTAGAGAGTGCCGGCCTTCAGTTCAAAGATATTCTCCGAGCGTTCCCTTAAAGTTTCGATCATCTCATAACCATACATATCCTTTTCTGAGATCAGCTTCAAAAGAAGCAGGGAAGTGCTTCCTGAAAGCAGAGTTTTGTCAATGGGCATAGAAACAGCTCCTTTCTATATATCGATAGTCTATATATTATGGAATAATTATATATCGAGTATCGATATAAATCAAGAAAAAAATTATAAAAATACTTTTATCCAGATATCATTCAACCGACAAGTACGGCTATTAATTAGAGCAGCTTTGCCGCGCCGCATATCACAGACGGAGGAGCGAAACCCACCTTAGCGGATTCAGACAACGCTCTTTGAAGACGGGAAAACATAAAGTCTCCCAGCCTGGTTGGAAATGATTCGGCAGGAGCCGTACAGTTTTGCGAGCATAGCGCAGACGAAAGCTGTACAGATCGCCGTGTTTCCAACCAGACTGGGAGACTTGTTTCTTCTCCTTGTCTTTTCTAAATCCCCACTTACAGTGCGGTCGGCTTCGGCAGGCTGAAGATGAATTCCGTGCCCACGCCCTCCGTACTGATAACGTCGATGTTTTCTCCGTGGGCCTGTATGATCTCTTTTACGATGGCCAGGCCCAGGCCGGTGCCTTTTTTGTCCTTGCCGCGGGAGGCGTCGGATTTGTAAAAGCGTTCCCAGATCTTTTTGATATTGTCTTTGGGAATGCCGATCCCGGTATCCTTTACGGAAACAAAGACTTTTTCGTGGCGGACAGAGGTCTGGATAAAGATCGTGGAATCATGGTGGCTGAACTTGATGGCATTGTCGATCAGGTTGTAGAGCACCTGCTGGATCTTTCCCAGGTCCGCGTAGACCATCTGGATATTGTCGGAAAAGGTCAGCTCAAAGGTAATGCCCTTGGCGCCGCAGGTTCCTTCAAAGGAGGCTGCGGTATCCTTGATAACCCTGTTAATGTCAAAATTGGACCTGGACAGATAGCCTTTGCTGTCAAGAGAGTTCAGCGTCAGCATGCCCTGGGTCAACTTGTTCAGGCGTTCGGTTTCATTGATCACCCGCTTTAAGTATTTATCCTGCATTTCTCTGGGAATAGTGCCGTCGATGATCGCCTCCAGATAGCCTTTGATAGAGGTGAGAGGAGAGCGGAAATCATGGGAGACGTTGGCCACAAAGGTACGCTGGTATTCTTCCATCTTATTCAGTTCGTCGGACATATAGTTTAACGTGGCGGCCAGATACCCCATCTCATCCTGGGAGTCCACCTTGATCTGATAGGTGAGGTTGCCGGCGGCATATTCGTTGGCTCCGGCTGTGATCTTTTTCAGCGGGATATATACCGTTTTTGCAAATACCAGCAGGATGATCAGCGACAGCCCGAAAAGGATCAGAGCCGTGATATAGATCAGATTGAGAATAGTATTGTGGCCGGCATAGATCACGCTGAGGGGCATGTGGATCAGCACGTATCCGTAAGTGTTGTAGTTGCCTGTGATCGGGGCGGATACAGACAGGACGTCATAGTTAAACATCCCGTAATAATTCCCGATGGAATAAGACTTATTTCCTGTGGCGGTAGGATCAAAATCTTCGATCAGCTGGCCTGCACGCAGGGAATCATTGCTGTCCAGGATAATATTTCCGCGGCGGTTTACTACCCAGATATCAGCCTGCAGAAAAGATGCGATAGCGTTTAACTGGGGATAGGCTGCGGAAAGCTCCGTCGGCGTCTGCCCCTGGTAAGGGCCGCTGTAGCGGCCTGCGATCAGATTGGCCTCGTCGTAAAGCGCGTCGGCCTGTTCTCTCTGCAGCTGCCTGTAGGTGATGTGGGAGGAAAACGTAGCGATCGTAATAAAGCCCAGCAGACCGAAGATCAGGTAGCCGATTATGAACTTGTAGTAAAGGGAGTGGAGATGCATTATCGTTTCACCTCAAATTTATACCCTATTCCCCATACTGTGGAGAGGGCCCAGGATTCATGATCCTTGATCTTTTCCCGCAGGCGTTTGATATGGACGTCTACTGTGCGTGTGTCGCCGATATATTCGTAGCCCCAGATGTGGTCCAGAAGCTGCTCCCTGGTAAACACCTGGTTGGGCGAGGAAGCGAGGAAGTATAAAAGCTCCAGCTCCTTCGGAGGCATTTCAATGGAATGTCCTTTGTAGATGACCGAGTAGTTGGTAAGATTTACGATCAGGTCCGGATATTCCACATAATTGCCCTGCTGAGGGGGCACCGCAGTGGCCTGGGATGCCGGCTGATAGCGCCTCAGGACAGCCTTTACACGGGCTACGAGTTCTTTTGAATCAAAAGGCTTTATCATATAGTCGTCCGCGCCCAGCTCCAGACCGAGCACCTTATCAAAAACTTCTCCTTTTGCGGAAAGCATGATGATCGGAACCTGGGAAGTCATGCGGATCTCCCGGCACACCTGGTAACCGTCGATGCCTGGGAGCATAAGATCCAGCAGGATGATATTCGGTTTGAATACTGGAAAAGCCTTCAGGGCCTCTTCTCCGTCATTTACGATCTTTGTCTCATAGCATTCCTTCATGAGATAAAGGGAAATCAGTTCGGCGATATTTTCATCATCATCTACGATCAGTACTTTTTGTTTTTCTGCCATGTCTACCTCCTATTTGAACGTAACAATCGTAACGCCTGTATCTCCTTCGCCAAATTCGCCGAGGCGGAATTCTTTGACATATTTCAGTTTCTTTAAACGTTTGTGGACGGCTGCCTTTAAAGCGCCTGTCCCCCGTCCGTGAACGACTCTTACCTGGTTCAAATGGGACAGATAGGCGTCGTCCAGATATTTATCCAGAACAGGCATCGCCTCGTCCACGGTCATGCCGATCAGGTTGACCTCCGGGGAAATGCTGCTGGACTTGGACATGCGGATCTTTCCGCTGCCGGTCTTATTGCTTATGGCCGGTCCTGTAACAGCCGGCTCATCCAATAACTGGATATCCTTGATATTTACCAGGGAACGCAGGATCCCCATCTGCACGTACAGATCCCCTTTCGCATTGGGAAGGGAGCTGACGGTGCCGTTCAGATTCATGGTCAGGACGCGCACGCCGTCGCCAAGCTTCAGCTTCTTCGGAGATACTGTCTTCGCAGGCTTTTTCTGCTGCTGGCTGCCAAGCCCAAGATCTTTCTCTACACCGCCAAGCTTTTCACGCAGCTTTGTGCGCTCGGCCTCCAGCTGTTTGGTAAGGCCGGCGGTATCGCCCAGCTTGTTGATGTTGCGGATGGTCTGATCGGCGGTCTCCTTGGCGTCCCGCAGGATCTTCTGAGCTTCTTCTTTGGCGTCCCGGATAAAACGGTCGCGCTGTTCGTCCAGCTTTTCTTCTTTTCGCTCCAGCCTGGCTTTCAGCTTTTCAATCTCCATCTTGTATGACTGGATCTGTGCCTGCTCTTTTTCAATGGTCACTCTGCTCTCTTCCAGGTGGGCCAGAAGGTCTTCAAACGTTTCGTCCTTCGCTTCCAGATGAGTCTTCGCATCATCGATGATGTAGGACGGAAGACCAAGCTTCTGGGAAATGGCGAAAGCGTTGCTCTTGCCGGGAATACCGATAAGGAGGCGGTAGGTGGGCCTCAGCGTCTCCACGCTGAACTCGCAGCAGGCATTTTCCACGCCCGGCGTAGTGAGGGCGAATACCTTCAGCTCGCTGTAGTGGGTGGTGGCCATGATACAGCATTTCATATTGTGGAGGAAGGAAAGGATGGCGATAGCCAGAGCCGCTCCCTCTGTCGGATCTGTTCCGGCGCCCAGCTCGTCAAAAAGACACAGGGAGTTGGAATCTGCCGTGTCCAGGATCTTCACGATATTCGTCATATGGGAGGAGAAGGTACTGAGGCTCTGCTCAATACTCTGTTCATCTCCGATATCAGCGAAAACTTCTTCAAAAACAGACAGCTGCGATCCCTCAAAAGCAGGTATATGGAGCCCTGCCTGGCCCATCAGGGTAAAAAGCCCTACGGTTTTTAAGGAAACGGTCTTTCCGCCGGTATTAGGGCCTGTGACGATCAGCAGGTCGAAATCCTTTCCCAGGCTGATGTTGATAGGAACCACTGTATCCGGGTTCAGCAAAGGATGGCGGCCGTCTTTGATATTGATAATGTGCTTTTTATTAAATACAGGGGCGCTGCAGCGGTAGTGCCGGGACAGCGCGGCCTTGGCAAAGATAAAATCAAGTTTGGTCAGGAGTTCCAGATCGATAGCAAGCTCCTGGGTATAGGGCGCCACCTGATTGCTCAGGTCGGCGAGGACCGCTTCGATCTCCTTCTGTTCCTGGATCTCCAGTTCACGCAGGTCATTGTTCAGCTTTACAATGGCCATAGGCTCGATGAAAATAGTGGAGCCAGTGGACGACTGATCGTGGACCATGCCGGACACATGGCTTTTGTACTCGGATTTTACAGGAAGGCAGTAACGCCCGTCCCTCATGGTGATCACAGCGTCCTGCAGGTAGCTGCGGGCGGAGTTTAAAATGGAGTTTAGCTGCCCGTGGATCCTGTCCTGGATATTTTTCATAGAGCGGCGCACATGGCGCAGGCCTGGGCTGGCATCGTCGCTGATCTCGTCTTCCGACAGGATGCAGCGCTTGATCTCGTTGTTTACAGGAGTGAGCGGCTCCAGAGCCTGAAACATGGGCTCCAGGGAATCATCAGGAAGTTCGGATTCCTCGTGCCGGCCGTAAGCCTTGGCCCTGGCCGCCACATTCATAAGGGAGCTGATGGAAAGGAGCTCCATAATGCCTAAGGAACTGCCGATCTCCAGCCGTTTTAACGAGTCGCGGATATCCCGGATCCCGCTGAGAGAGAGGCTTCCCTTCTGGCGGATCCTGGCCACTGCATCCGTAGTCTCCTGCTGGGCGGTCACGATCTCCTCATAATTGGAGGAAGGAACCAGGTTCCGGCACATCTCCTTGCCAGGAGCGGAAGCCGCGTATTCTGTCAGCTGGTCGATGATCTTATTATATTCCAATGTTTTTAATGCTTTTTCATTCATTTCGTTCACCTGTTTCTGCGTCATTCAGTGCTCCTATTATACCATGTCCTTTGGACATGATCCCTCCGGGGGATGCGCACGGCCCGGTATTGTGATTTAACGCCTGAAGGCGTTACCGGGCCGGCGCAAGTATAATACCTGTCGGTATTATACCATAGCAAAAACCGGGTTACCAGTCTTTGTTTTGCGCAGCAGTTAGAGCTTGCATCATGGAAGGAAGAAAAGTATAATAGGGATGTGTGTTATAAAGCCTTGACGGGAGGTAATTTATGACGGATATAAATGGGACAGGGAGTGAACCGCCAAAGAAGAAAAAGTTTATCAGCGAAAAGATCGTAAAACAGCCTATGAGCAGGGCGCAGATGGCAAAACGCTGCGCGGTGCTTTTATTTATGGCGGCTGTTTTCGGCGTTATCGCGGCAATTACATTTACGATATCCCGGCCGCTGGCTGAAAAGTACATAGGAGGCTCTTCCACAGAGGAGAGCGAGACGATCAGCATCCCAAAGGACGAGGAGACGCAGCCCGCAGAACCGCTGGAAGAGACGGAAGAAGAGACGACCCCGATCAGCGAACTGGTAAGGGAAGCCATGGAAAATTACCATTTTGATATGAACACGGTAAATAATATCTACAATAATCTCAGGCTGGCCGGACAAAAAGCGAATAACAGCATTGTTACTGTCCACTCGGTCACCAGGGATACGGACTGGTTTGACAATCCGATTGAAAATGCCGGTCAGTACGCTGGAGCTGTCATCGCGGTCACAGACAGCGAGATCCTCATCCTGGCTCCGGATACGGCGGTGGAGTCTGCAGACGCTATTTTTGTGACTTTTTATAATGATATCGATGTAGAAGGGACGAAAAAGCAGGCGGATAAGATCAGGGGCCTGGCGGTGATCAGTGTTGCAAAGAGTGCGGTGCCGCAGGAAAAGGCGGAGACGATCGTGCCGTTTACCCTGGGCAATTCCTATACAGTCCGGGCAGGAGACCTGATCCTGTCTGTGGGGGCTCCGGCCGGTATGCCCTATTCCTTTGATTATGGCGCGGTGAATTATATCGCCAGGAACAGCCAGGCCGTAGACGGAGCAGCGCAGATCATGTTCCTTGGGTTAAAAGGGAACGCAGATGCCGGTACTTTTATACTCAATACGGCGGGAGAGATCATAGGCTGGGTGACGGATAAATACGACAATGACGAGAACGCCGATGCGGTGATCGCAGAAGGCATTTCCAGCTATAAGGGGATATTGGAGAAGATGAGCAACGGCATCGCCACTGCCTATCTTGGGATCAAATGCCAGGAACTGACCCAGGAAATGATCAGCAGCGGTATGCCTCAGGGACTTTACGTGGCGGAAGCGGTTTCCGGCGGGCCGGCGTATAACGCAGGTATCCAGAATGGAGACATCATCACTTCTGTCAATGGAGAAGCCGTATCCACGATCGAGGATTTTCAGACGCGGATCGAAGAGATGGACGCCGGAGCAACTGTGGAGATCGTCGTAAAACGCAACGGACGCGAGACGTATACAGAGCTGGTCTACCAGGTAGTGACAGGAGAAAGATAGGAGAATTTGAAATGAGATATATAGAGACATTAAAAGAAGGGATGCACGTTTCTGACGTGTATCTGTGCAAAACAAAACAGATCGCCCTTACAAAGGCAGGAAAGGAGTACGGAAGCCTGATCCTGCAGGACAAGACAGGGACCGTAGATGCCAAGATCTGGGATCTGGGTTCTCCGGGGATCTGCGATTTCGAAGCCCTTGACTATGTTTTTGTCGAGGCGGACGTAACTGTTTTCCAGAATATGAACCAGTTAAATGTCAAACGGATCCGGAGGGCGGAAGAAGGAGAGTATATGCCGGCCAATTACCTGCCTGTTTCCAAAAAGGATATCGGCAGGATGTATATGGAGCTGACTAAATATATCACAACGATTAAAAACCCAAAGCTGCGGGCTCTTGCAGCCAGCTTTTTCATTGACGATAAAAACTTTGCCAGAGCGTTCCAGTTCCATTCCGCTGCGAAAAGCGTACACCACGGCTTTGTAGGCGGCCTGCTGGAACATACCTTAAGCGTAGTAAAAATCAGCGACTTTATGGCTTCTCAATATCCGGTGATCAACAGGGACCTGCTGATCGTGGCCGCGATGTTCCACGATATAGGAAAATTAAAGGAGCTGTCCGTTTTCCCGGAAAATGATTACACCGATGCCGGACAGCTTTTGGGACATATCATCATCGGGAGTCAGATGGTTTCAGAGAGGATCCGCCAGATCCCGGATTTCCCGGCAAAACTGGAGACGGAGCTGATCCATTGTATCCTGGCTCATCACGGGGAACTGGAATACGGTTCGCCGAAAAAGCCGGCCCTGATCGAGGCGCTTGCCCTGAACTTTGCCGACAATACGGACGCCAAGATGGAGACGATGATGGAGGCGCTCCAGGCCGGCGGCGAAAATATGGGATGGCTGGGATTTAACCGTTTCCTGGATACCAATATCAGAAGAACTGGAGAATAAAGAGCGGACAGCCTGTAAGGGCTTTTCGGACAGCAAGTATAAGAGGCTTCCTGAGCGGCCACAGACCGGCGGGAAGCCTGTTCAGTATAATAAAAAGGAAAAGAACGATGGATTTAAAAAAGAATGATTTATTTACAGTAAAGATCGCGGATATGAGCGACGACGGCGCCGGCATAGGAAAGAACGACGGCTTTACATGGTTTGTCAAAGACGCTGTGACAGGCGATACGGTAGAAGCCAGCGTGATGAAAATAAAAAAATCATACGGATTTGCCAGACTTCAGAAGATTCTGGAGCCGTCGCCCTTCAGAGTTTCCGCCAGGTGCCCTGCAGCGAGACGCTGCGGCGGCTGCCAGCTGCAGGAGATGGATTATAAGGCTCAGCTTAAATTTAAAGAAGACAAAGTCTACAACAACCTGTGCCGGATCGGCGGTCTGGAAGACTTCAGAAGCTCTCAGAAACCAGGTTCCTGGACGATGGAGCCGATCATCAGAATGAAAGATCCCTGGCGCTACCGCAACAAGGCTCAGTTTCCTATTGGAAAGAGTAAAGACGGGCGGATCATCGCCGGCTTCTACGCAGGCCGCACCCACGATATCATTGAAAACGACGACTGTCTGCTCGGAGCAGAAGAAAATAAAACCATCTTAAAGATCATTATCGGTTTTATGGAGGTCTACGGGATCGAGCCTTACAGCGAAAAGTCCCATACCGGCCTGGTGCGCCATGTGCTGATCCGGAAAGGTTTTTCCACAGGAGAGATCATGGTCTGCCTGGTCATCAACGGCGAAAACCTTCCCTATGGGGAAAAGCTGGCCGCCGAGCTGGTAAAGATCCCCGGCATGACCAGCATTTGCTGCAACATCAACAAAGAAAAGACCAATGTGATCCTGGGAGGCAAAGGCTACAGCATATACGGCCCTCAGTTTATCACCGATCACATCGGCCATATCAGATACAGGATCTCGCCGCTGTCCTTTTACCAGGTAAATCCGGTCCAGACAAAGAGACTTTATGAGACGGCGCTGGAATACGCAGGGCTTACCGGCAGGGAGACTGTTTGGGACCTCTACTGCGGGATCGGAACTATTTCCCTCTTCTTAGCCCAGCAGGCAAAGAAAGTATACGGAGTGGAGATCGTTCCCCAGGCCATTAAGGATGCCAGAAGAAACGCCGAACTGAACCGAATGGAAAATGTGGAATTCTTTGTAGGAAAGGCCGAAGAAGTCCTCCCTGAAAAATACGAGAAGGAGCACATTTACGCCGACGTGATCGTTGTCGATCCGCCAAGGAAGGGATGCGACGCCGCATGTCTGGATACGATCGTGAAAATGGCTCCGGAAAGGGTCGTTTACGTCAGCTGCGATTCCGCCACCTTGGCCAGGGATGTGAAGTATCTGGGAGAACGGGGGTATCGGGTGGAGAAGGCGAGATGCTGCGATATGTTTCCGATGACCGGGCATTGTGAGTGTGTTGTGAAACTTGTAAGAAAATGAAAGATATAACGAAATCCAGATAAGAACAAATGTCCTAAAAAATGGAGCGAATGTAATGACAGATTTTTATCAGAAACTTTCAACCTGCCAAAGCCTGGGATTTTATAATTGCTGTGAGATGACAACGGTTTTTCTGGAAAGCAAAAATGAAAAGACCCCGTATAATTTATTTACTATATTTGTTTTTGATGAACGGGCGGCGGTCCATAAGGACAAGAAATTCCTGACTCCTAAATTGGAATCAATTTCCGACAGGCATTCTATTGGAATTTTACGAAAAGTTATGACCTTAGATGAAGCAAAACAATGCTATGATATACTGCGTGAAGCAGTAGAAGCAAAAGAATGCATAGATATGGGGGACGGTGTATTAAAGATTGGTCATTTGGAAGAAGTTCCGCCGATTTTTGTACAGCAAAATAGTACGGTAGAGATTTCGTTAAATAAAGTGCTAAAAAATAATTTTAGAAATGGAAGTTATCTGATAGAATTCTTTGACATAGAGAAAGTGTGAATATGAAAGCATAGAAAAGTTCGTTTTGAAGGGAGAGCGTGATGAGGATTTTGCTGATCCGGCATGGAGATCCGGATTATATTCATGATACATTAACAGAAAAGGGACGCAGGGAGGCAGCCCTTCTGGCAGAAGCAGCGCCGTATATGGATATGGGAG